>CAIMNF010000454.1 GCA_903842755.1 Oligoflexia bacterium | reverse complement strand
GGACCACGTATAATCTCAATTTTTTTAATCATGGTCAACGGATAGTGATTTCCGAATTCCAAGTTATTGTACAGGTTCTCGGTCAGTTCGATGTCATCGATTAAGAAAAGAATCTTTCCCTCTTGGGACCAAATCCCCCGAAAGGCAAGTCCCGTGACCCCCTCTACATCCTGCGCGAAATTGAACCCCGGAACTTGATTCAGGACATCGATCAAATCTCTGGCACCGGAACGCTGAATTTCATCCGCAGTAATCACCGTAATGACTCCGGGGGAATCTTTGACCGTTTTTTCCTGTTTCGACGCGACCGAAACCTTCACGTTCATTAACTCTTCCAGACTCATGTCTTCAAGTTTGAGGTCAGGTTTAGACTCTTCCGCAAACCCAGACCACGGGAAAAAACCGGCACTAAAGATGCTCATTATTGAAAAAACAAAACCGACCCGCCCGCGGATTAATTTTTTGTTCATAATTTGTTTAATTATGAGGGGTGAGCAAACAAAAGGTCAACTCCCGGATACAATAACGCATCGCAAATTACAGAAAGGCGTCACTTAGTGAGTCAAAATATTCTCGCAGAGAATTACTTCTCGCGCCGAATCGGCTTTCTGGTAATACTGCGGATCGAATAACGGAAGAACGGAACGCTCAAACGAGGCGCGTAGCGAAACATGATTCGCCAATTGAGCATAGAGGTCGCGCAACCCCGCCGCATTATAGAATGAGACGGGTTTAAAACCGAGCTGGACCAATTGCTCATCCAGTCGCGGATTAAAATTCAGAAAGCTTTTATCCGCGTCCGGAAGCGCGTTATACAATCCGATCACTTGGTGCCAAGAGGCGACATCGTAATTCTCTTGCGCCGCTTTTGCAAAAAGCTCCCGAAACACTTGAGCCTGCGACGGAGATCGAAATGCCCGGCGTAATTTTGTGAGGAGCTCGTTTCGGTTTAAAATTCCCCATTCAACATATTGAGTTCGGAGCCGCTCCGATCCCGCGTTCAAGATCAGAGCTGGATATTGGTAAGAAGGACGGATTTGCGTCAAGTTTTCGCTCAAGATTCCTTCCACTAAAACTTCGTCGCCTTTTTGCACGCTTCCTAAAGCGACATTGGTCACTCGGGGATCCAACGAACCTTGCACACCACTTTCACTGCCAGGCGCACCTTTCACTTTCACATAGGTGGGCGTTGTTCTGGTTCCCAGCGCAAGGACGAATCCTTGATCCGTGACCTGCATGACTTTCCCCCGAAAATATTTTTCTACTTTGGGTGTAAGCGCGTTTACGTCTTTCACGCGAAGTTGGCTTAACGATTCTGCGATCGCATTTAAGTTTTCCTCGGCCGCTTTCCTTAAATTTTTTGCGCCGGGACCATACACGCCTTCCATGTATCCATTCAACGGATTAGGAAAACCATCTCCCTTTAACGACCACATGTCCAACAGCCTTCCCTTCAGTGCACCCGTATGGATCGGCGCTTGGGTGCGCGAAAGGTCTACACGCAAACGGGGCTGCGCGTCCGCATTCCCTGCAAATGCAAACCAAAGTGTTAAGGCTGTGATCAACCGAATAACCGTCATAGTTGACTTTTTATATCAATTTTATGAATGTGATGCAACCGAAAAGGTAACTCCAAAAGATAACTCCAAAAGTCGCGCTTATACGAGTTTCATTGAGTTGCAATCGATTTTAAAAGTTTTTCAAAAAGCTTAAGCGCATCTTCAATATCCTGGTTTACTTTGGAACGATCCGGGTTCAATGGGTTTCCTAGCCATTCTGGCTTTTCCATATTCACCAGCGCCTCCTTAAGGGACTTAGCCCATCGAGGAAAACCAAGAACCCGCTCTGCCGACTTCTTGCTCCAGAGGAGTGTTGAATCATCATCCAGCCCATCAAGAACGGTGTGTTCGTGCGAGGTTAAAAACACCATTCGAGCAAATTCGCTTCGGACATAGGAGTTAATTTCCTCGTTGAATAAGACTTGATTCACTAAGGATTGCGCATAATCCAATTCGCTCTGGGTAGGCGATTCGGCCCGAACAGAGTAGGATTCTAATCTCACATTTTCGTGGAATAGGTCATGCCCGGTAAACGAGATCCCATGATAATAACTGCCATCCGCAATGACGGTTGCTTTATTCGATGGCCAAAAAAGCAAGGTTTCCTGAGGAAATTTTTGATCGAGGACGCCGAGGGGAACGAAGCGCGAACTGACCGAAAATTCAGCAAATGCTTCCGGGGTCAACACTCCAAACCAAGGAAGAACGAAACCATCTGGGCGCATTCGCCGCAAAAAATCATTCAAAGAAAGATAAGGATTGTAGAGTTGTTCCGCGGACGGTTCTGAATTAGATCGGTAAATCATGCGGGTTTTTTCAAAAATAATGTCACGGTAAGCAAGCCTTAGCGATTCATAGGGGGTCGAGGCGTAGGGGTCCTGCTCCTGATTGAGCTCATACTTAATTCCTTCCCAATCGCGCTTTTG
>CAIMNF010000453.1 GCA_903842755.1 Oligoflexia bacterium | reverse complement strand
GCCGACCTCCCCTCCATGATCTTTAATATGGATTATGTAAAACCCCATGTGACCAGCCATTGGTTTGCCTATATTGGCTTGGTCATTGCGATCGTATTAGTTGATGCGGTTGCCTCGGTCGTAGGTCAAATGAGTAAAGACGAGTGGGATAAGGAACGCTCAAAAACTCTCTTCACCATCATTAATTCTTTTCTTTGGGTGTTTTTCTCGTTTTTGTTCGTGATGAGCTAAAATTCGATTCCGTTCGCTTATCGATGCTCTTTCTCTCGAAGTTTTCGGGCCCAAAGTTCTTTTAGCGAATTGAAGTGCTGTATGTATTGCGTCACTTTAAACTTATGTGAAACGCCTTGGGTGGCTAGCTTTTGGAGTTCCAGTGCTTTTGCATCTAATTGAATGACTTTCTCTGCGGGCGGCCGCTTTTCGATGCCATTAAAATAAAGCAAATAGAGTTGGTGCGTTTGTTCAAGCAATGCGGTCGCTTCTTGAATTTTCTTTGCCAACCCTTGCGAGTCAACCGAGCGCGGCTCCTCGCCTTTGGGCTTTACGCCTCCAGCTCCGCCCCGTTTTGAGGAGAGACTTTCTTCTTCTTCCTCTTCCTTCTCATCCCAATAGCCTTTACGTTTTTCACTTGAACTTGCCATGAACTCAAGTTTAGCATGGAGGAAAATAGAGCGCATAGCAGTCAAAATTGTGGCTCTTTTGCTTTAGTTTCCGTTATTTAAATTGGCAGAAATTCCGATGACCTCTGAACTGCTTGTAAAACTAATCGCGAATGGAGAGGCGGTTGACGGAGTCACGGTCGAGTTTCCATAAAAGCTTAACATTGAAAAAAATGAGGTGTCGTCTGTATAAGACGTACCTGCAGAATAGCCCGTTCCTACTGTAATTACGTAATCGTTCCAATCCGCAATCGCGCCAATCACTACCGTATTGGGGGTTGTCGGTGTAATCGTCAGATTTGATAACACCCCTCCATTCATTGTGGAAGACTGATCGACAGGGGCTGTAGAAGCAACGTGTGCGTAGACATCGACCCATACATCGGAAGTGGGTGAAACATCGATCGTGGCACCCGTGAGTGCACTCGGCGCAAATGCCACGTACATGCTCATACTTCCGGTACCAAGGCTTGTGACACTAGCGATTTCCTTCCAGCTTAAACCAGCTCCCGAGATCACAGGTAACGTCGTACTGTTTGTCGCCGCAAATACAACAATCGTCCGATTTGTCCCTTCGGTAGAGACGAGTACTGAGGAAACTCCGCCTCTTGTGTTACCGCTCGTTACAGTCGATTCATGAGTAATGGCATCTGGAGAAAAAGTAAATTTCCTTGCGCAAGCCGATAAACAAAGGAGGCATATCAGGAAAGCGCAAATCCAAGACTTCGTAAACTTTAGATTTTCATCGGCTTCGAACACGTTTGGTTTCTCCCCATGGATAAATGCTTGTCGCCACAATGGCTGCATAACTTAATCGTGTCGTTAGTGACAACATATCTCCATCGCCGGTTCATGAGGTGTCCCCAGTGACACATACACAGGCTACTTATTTTCATTTAAACTATTGAAGAAGGGCAAACATGACCGAGGCACGTGTTTTTTTAATCTACTTATTTTTTCCTGGATTTTTTTGCCATTGCAGCAACAATCCTTATCCCGTTCACGTCCTAAGTATTAGTGATTTGTCTCCGGCTATGGTTGCTGAAATTGGTATTGATCCCAATTTCCCGGCGGCTCCCGCAGTCAACACGATCAGCCTGGCGCCCAGTAACCTAACTTTTGTAACACCCGCACCAAGAGAATCATTAACTCAACATGCGTTTGTCATTAACACAACTATTGAACCAATTACACTTAACTCAATCACATTTGCAATAACCAATGACCTCTCCGCAACCACCGGCAGTTGTTTTACCGCGCTCAATGGAGACGGAAGCGTTTCCGCAGGAAATTTTTGCCAGATAGATGTACAGTACACACCTCAGATGGTGGAATCCATCACCAACACGTTGAACATTACTTACCACGATAGCACTGGGGCTAGCCACTCACTTCAAGCGGCGATCACCGCGAATACCCTTTAATTTTTCTATCTTACCCGCCGGACCGCATCTTGCCATTTCCGATCGCGCTCTTCTGCGACGGCTGGACTGATTTGCGGCAAAAACTCTCGCTCACACTTCCAAACTTTCTTAATCTCGTTTAAGGATGTCCACACATTTGCTCCCATTCCCGCAGCAAAAATGGCACCTAAAGAAGTCGTTTCCGTAAAGCGCGGACGATTTAATTTGCATTGGAGAACATCGGACTGGATTTGCATGAGCAAATTATTTTTGCACGCCCCACCGTCCACATTTAAAAATTCCAAGCGCTGCCCTAAATCACTTTCCATCGCTTTTAAAATGTCGCCATTCTGAAACGCTACTCCCTCCAGGGCCGCACGCGCAATGTGCGCACGCGTGCTCCCACGCGTCAGTCCGCTCAAACTTGCGCGCGCATGGGGATCCCAATAAGGGGCGCCTAATCCCGTAAATGCAGGAACCAAAAAAACACCACCCGAATCCTGCACCTGGAGAGCTAAGGCCTCTAACTGATCCGCGCGTTCGATCATCCCTAGGCCGTCACGTAACCATTGAAAAGTGGCGCCAGCCATAAATGCGCTGCCCTCCAGCGCGTAGGTAACTGCTCCAATTTTATTTCTTCCAGTGGATTGATCCTCGGACATCGCCCATGCGACCGTCGTTAACAGCTGGTGCTGGCTCCGTTTGATTTCCGTTCCCGTATTCATCAGCAAAAATGCGCCCGTTCCAAATGTGCACTTTGCCTGTCCCTTTTCGATGCATGCTTGTCCTAACAGGGCCGACTGCTGATCCCCGATCATGCCCGTAATCGGAATTCCGTCGGGCAGCTCCCGTACTCCTTTTGTTACGCCAAAATGTGCAAACGTAGGAAGGACTTGAGGCAAAATTTCTTCAGGCACCTGAAAAAGCTTTAAAAGATCCGGGTCCCATTTTTTCTGTTCTAAATTAAAAAGCAAAGTACGCGAGGCATTGGAAGGCTCGGTCGCAAAGGAAAAGCCTCCTGTTAGCCGCGCCAACAAATAAGTGTCAATCGTGCCGACGGCTAAAACTCCAGCTTTTAGAGCACTTTTTACATCCTCGTTATGAGCAAGCATCCACTCCAATTTGGTCGCGGAAAAATAAGGGTCCAGGAGCAATCCCGTTTTTTGTTGCACGAACGGTAACCAACCTTGACCTCGTAACTCTTCACACCGCGCGGCCGTTCTTCGATCTTGCCACACCAGTGCCTTCGCCAAAGGTTCAAGGGTGGCCTTATGCCAAAAACAAATCGTTTCGCGCTGATTGGTAATCCCAATGGCTGCAATTGTTTTTGAATTTACCTTTTTAGTAACCGATACGATCCCCTGGGTGACGCTCACCCAAATTTGATTTAAATCATGTTCCACCCAACCTGGCTTTGGAAAATGTTGTTCAAAGGGCGTGGATTGTTCTGCAAGCGCCCTTAATTCAGTATCCATGATCAACACTTTTGTTCCGGTCGTTCCCTGGTCAATTGCTAAAATGTTTTTTTGCATTATTTGATTTTAACTTTATTTGCTAAAAAATGCCAAACTCCCTGCGCCGCTAACCGCGCGGTATAGTTTTGCACATCCTGCGGTGGCGAAAGCTCAAAAATTCCAAGTGAAATTACCTTCGCTTCATTACCAGCAATCTCAAGCATTTCAAAAACATCGCTTGCCGTAAACCCTTCGGCTTGCGGTGCAGAGACCCCTGGGCAATACGCAAAACTAAGTGCATCTAAGTCGAGCGACAGGACGATCTTTTTGCATGACTTTTTGAGCGCCATAAGCGACTTCTTAAACGCGGGCACTGCTTTTCCATGACGAAGGCGATTCAGTGGAATCACCTTGATTTTCTTTTGCGCGACGTAGTTCCATAACTCTTCCGAATTACAGTGCTGCTGAATGCCGAATTCAATGAGTGAAGCGGCGGACAAAACTCCTTCATCCAGTAAACGTCGAAAGGGCGAGCCACTGGTCATCACGGGCAATGGTGACCTTAAATCAAAATGTGCATCAATGTTGATGCAACCCAATTCCGGGGCTTTCAACCGATGCAATTCGCGCATTCCCTTAATCCAGGGATAGGCGTAGTCATGACCACCGCCGATCACAATCAAACGTTGGGGAGCCAAACATTTGGCGACCGCTTGAGCGGCACGAACGTAATTTGCTTCAAGTTCGGTTCCCATTTCTACCAAAACCGTTTCTGAACAGAAATCCTTTAAATTTGGCGATCCCGTCAATTTCCCGAACGCGTCTAAAAATGCCTGCGGCCCTAAAGCAGCTCCCAGCCTTCCGTGCACATTCTTGACGCCTAAGTCATCGGGGAATCCCACAATCGAATAATTGCCTATCGATTTTTCTTCCATTAAAATCACAATGAACGGAAAATAATAAAAAATGAACACGGAAATGCAAAAAAAATGGTTTATTTATGTCCAAGATCACCACGAGGGCCCGTTTAATTTAAACGAGGTTCACGAAAAACAAATTTCAAATATTGTCACGGACGACACCTTTGTGTGGTGTGAAGGCATGGGGGACTGGCAACCCCTTCCGCAAGTTCCGGAACTGTATCGAGAGTTAAAAAATAAAAGCCAGCCTCTCCAAGAAAAGACTGAAGGAACTCAACCTTCGGTTGCTACTGGCCCGACGTTAATTAAGCCCGCAGGCCAGTATACCGCCGCAAAAGCAAAATCAAACTCTAAAGTGCCGCTGATTGGCGGCGTGATTTTAGTCCCGGTGCTTGGCATCGGCGCATTTGTGGGGCTTAGTCACTTTGCGTCCGAAGAATTGCACTCCAAACTAAGACCCACTTTCAGTAAAATTTTAACCAAGGCCCCATTTTTATCTCCTCTCATTAAGGTCGTTCCTGCATTGCCCGATTTAAAGGGCAGCGATCTAAAGGAGTTGGAAGGCGCGATGATCAGTCCGATCGATCAAGGAGTAAAGATCGCATTTGCGCTCTCTACCGCAGATCCGAAGCGGCCCTTCTTTTATGTTTCGTCAAACCTTCCGTCCGGAACAAAATTGGACGTGAATATTATTGGCAATGGCGAAACGTTACTGAATAGCCTGCAGTTTTTCGGGCAGAATTCTACAATTCTTAACGCGGGGCTTGGAAAAACAGAGGTATTTTTGAGCGACGGCGCCTCTTCAATCCCCGAGGGTGAATATTCCGTTTACGTTTCAGAATCTTCCGAACAAGAGGAGTCTATCAAAGGTGGCCTTTCCACCCTTGCGCCGGTGAAACCTTCCGTGATTGCACCTCAAGTTGCAAAAGGCGCACACTTTGTGTTTACGAAGACCTATTTTTTGGGCGGCGAGAAAGACCAAAACTATGCGACCCGTCTAAAAGCGTTTCACGAGAAAATCAAATCCGATGCTGAAAAGGAACTTCAAGAGTTAAAGCAATATGCCGACATTCTTTCAGATCAATTCAGCCGATTGCCGGAGAGCTTCGAAAGAATTTACCGGGCCAAAAAAATTAAGTCTGCGATGAAAGCGAGTTGGCAAAAGGACATGACCCAATGGCAACAACTCTCAGGCCAGATGGATGAGCGTATGCAAGCCTGGACAAAAGAAACCATTCAGGCGAACTATTTCTATGGCAAACTTTATGAAATCATCAAGGGTACTACCGAAAGCTTTAAAAAATATTTCGATTTGCTCAATAACTATGTTGAAAAGCCCTCGGATAAAAATGCTTTTGAAATCCAAAAGGGAAAAGCATATAGCGAAGCTAAAGAAGCTCTAGACATCCTTCAAACCAAAGTGAATATGATGATCAATGCACCAAAAACAGCGACGGGCTTACCCACCAAGGAAGGCCTATGAACGCTCCGGGCGATACCGGTGGCGAACGGCGCCAAAATAAGCGTCGCACGATCTTGGATCATTTTTCATTTTATGTAAATGTACCTAAACTAGGCAGTACCCGATTGCAAGTCAGCGATGTCAGCGAGGGAGGAATTGGATTTAGCTTCGATACCTTGGGGCAATTCAAACTCTCCAAAGATGAAGTCAGCAACCTTAACTTTTATTTGAATCAATCCCTTTTTTTAGCGCTCAAGATTCAAGTTGTGCGAACCACAGAATCAGGCGAGCTCCAACAAGTGGGCGCAATTTTTCTAGACACTGAAGACGCTCAATTCAAAACCTTTTTGACTTTGGTCAATTTGTTAGACCAACTTACGGATTTTGCATCCGTAAATGACCACGCCTAAAGCGAACCCACCCCTATATTTCCGGAATCGCGCTCAGAAACTTCGGAATAAATCTTTAAAAACGTCACAAACTTTTGCCAGGCTTCATACGAACGTTGTTCCATCTGAACCGAACATCCAAACCGAATATAGCGCGTTCCGCCTTCAATGGTCGGCCGCGAGTTCTTTACGTCCACTTTAATTTCCATAAAGCTTTCGGAACTAAAATATAAGCGGATGGGAATATCTGTCGCTTGAGTTGGCCAAACTTTTTCCTGATTAAAGGGCACTTGAACACTGAGTCCGCCCTCGCTTACATCAATGAGTTCTATCGGAACCATTTTTCCAGGTTGAATTACGCTATAAACGCCCATCAATTGGTTGAAAAAAATCCGCTCCGTCGTCCGCTTTTTTTCTTCCTGCTTGCGGTTTCTAAACTGATCCAGGCTGACCACACTTTTCATCTCATTTTGTTCGTCCATGAATACGATCTCCTTACCTCCTCTCTTCGGACCCGCATGAAAAAAGCTTTAGACGATAAAAACGGGAAAGAAACACGGAAAGCGGCAATCATTTCCCATTTAGTTTCTGGAAACTGGGCCGATGAGTTCAATGTGTGAGGGGCACACAGCAAAACATCAACCCGGGTCGCAAGAACGACCCATTTCTAGGAGGGAATGCGTATGTCAGGTTCAAAAGGTGAAAAAGAAGTAGAAGTTCTTTATCAAAAATTAGGTGGTCAATGGTACGCGTTTTCGATGATCGACGACGAAGTATTTATGGCGCCCGTTCCCGAAGAAAAAATTATTGAAATTAAGCGCGAAAACCATGACAAAGCAGCATAAAATTACTGTTCCGATCGTGCGCTCCCCGAACTCCGTTCGTCACGAAATTGACGCGCTGATTCGCGGAATTAGCGAACTCGCAAAACAGAAGCCCGAAAAAGTGGCAACTGTGCTTGAACTTTGGACAAAAACTCCCCGACCCAGCTTAGAAAAGTCTTCCTCAAAAAAGGCGGCTTAAGGTTTTTAATTGCATGCGTCATGCGGCCTGTTATCCTAAACAGAACGGGTTGCAGGATGCAGCTTGGAACGAGTTTTTGAGAGAGGTGTTCATGCGCAGTCTAAAGGGTTTTCAATTACTACTTATTGCAATGGCTATACAGTGGATGGGGTTCAGCTCCGCAAAGGCGTTTGCGGACGACTCGGTCCCCAATCCTGCCGACGGAAATCTGATTCCTGAGCCCGCGCTTACCGATTATCTCCAAGCGAACCGTGCACCCGGAATCTTATTTGAAGCAAGCGACCTAGAAGATCCCGAACCTTCTGCGGAATAGTGTTCGCCCCTTTAGCCTAGATTTGATGCGTTAAATAAGTTAAATCTATCCCATGCACACCGAGTCTACCGCAGGAAAAAAGGCGATTCTTCTTTTAAACTTAGGCAGTCCAAAATCTCCCGCGCCACACGATGTTCGGGCTTATTTAAAAGAATTCCTAAATGATCCCTATGTAATCGATATTCCCCAACCCTGGCGCTCGTTGTTAGTGAACGGGGTGATTCTAAATACACGCCCCAAAAAAACGTCTGCGGCTTATCAAAAAATTTGGACAGCTCAGGGCTCGCCCTTAATTCTCCATACCCACTCCTTAGCCAAAAAAGTTCAGGAACACGCCCATATGCCCGTTTATTTTACGATGCGCTACGGAACGCCTAGCATCCGCGAAACGCTCACTGAAATTAAAAAAGCGGCCATTCAGGATTTATATTTTATTCCGCTTTATCCCCAGTATTCGTATGCGGCTACCGAAAGCTCATTCGTCGAGTTTGAAAAACAAAAAAATCAACTCATCCCCAATGTAAAGGTCATTGCGGTTGAAGATTTTTTTAACGATGCCGCTTTTATTGATGCCCTTGCAGAATCCATTAAGCCCACGTGGGAGCGCACCCAGGCAGATTTGCTTTTATTGAGTTACCATGGAATTCCGGAGCGACAAATTGCAAAGACCAAATACCCGCCGGCGCAATGTTGCTCCCCCGGATGCTGCGACCAATGGAGCAGTAAGAATGAAAAGTGCTACCGGGCTCAGTGTTATGAAACCTCAAGGCTCCTTGCCGAAAAACTTAAACTCAAGTCCACGCAATACTCCGTAGCCTTTCAATCGCGACTCGGCCGAACGAAATGGATCGAGCCGTATACGGATTTCGTTCTCCAGGACTTACCGAACCAAGGAATAAAACGATTGCTGGTGGCTTCGCCTTCTTTTACAGCCGACTGTTTAGAAACGTTAGAAGAAATTCAAATTCGTTACGCGGAAGTTTTTAAGGCGGCCGGGGGCGAGTTTTTTGAATACATTCCCTGCTTAAATAGCGCCGATTCGTTTGCCAAAGGCCTATACGCCCTTACCCAAAGTCCCCGAGCAAAAAGGCTCTAGTTTTTCTCGATTTGAATCGCGAACCGATTTAAGCCAGCCTTTTTAATTTCGTCGATCACCCGAACTACGTCCCCATGCCGCGAATCCTTATCTGCGCTGATCACGGCTTGCGCGTTTGGATTTTTAATCAAATAGGCTTTAATTTCGGGGATCACTTGATCGACCAAGATCGGCTTTCCTAAAATTTGGATGTTGCCATCTTTGGAAATATTAATGGATAAGGATTCCGTAGCGGACTTTTCACCTGTCTGCGCTTTCGGCAAGTTCACACTCATTTGTTCCCGGACCAGCATCGGTGCCGTCACCATAAAAATTACCAGCAGTACCAACACCACATCCACAAACGGAGTGACGTTGATTTCAGAAATCGAGGAAAAATCATCCGAATCTGAGGAGGGTATTTTGGAAGCCATCGTTTATCCCTGGCCTTTTGAAATATAATAATCGCGAAGCGAGTTACACTCGGTGGTCATGCGTCGAAGCTTTTGTCCGAAAAAGTTATAGGCCACGACCGCAGGAATTGCCACAAACAAACCAATTGCAGTAGAGATGAGCGCTTCAGCCAAACCCAACATCACCGCCGTCATGGCGGAGCCTTGGGCGCTCGATAAAATTCCAAACGATTGAATAATTCCCATGACGGTGCCAAACAGCCCAATAAAAGGAGCGTTTGACCCTAACGTAGCCAAAATATTAAGGCCTTTTTCTAGTTTAAGTCGCTGTTCACTTAAAAAGCTTTGTACTGCTCGATCAATGGATTCACTTGAATTAATGTTCGCGTCTAATGCCGCAAGCATCGCGCCTGAAATAATCCCCGGATTCCGAATGGCCCAATCTTTGAGTCCAGACCAATTCTTTGCTTCGATGAACTTTCGGGCTTCATTGGCTTCGGCCTTTCCGATCAGCTCCCGGAAGGCTCCGCGACGATCAAACATAATCGCAACCGACCAAATTGAAAGAAAAAACAAAAGGCCCATTACTACCCGAGCCGCCCATCCCATAACGTCGATCCAGTTCACCATATGAACTTATTTTAGATGAAGGCTTACGTTTCACAACCACTATTGTTATAGTACGGTCATGAATCTTGATTCACTTTGCATCAATACCCTACGGACTCTATCCATCGACGCCATTCAAAAGGCGAACTCCGGTCACCCGGGCCTACCGCTAGGCGCCGCGCCATTTAGCTATGTGCTCTTCCAAAATCACCTTAAGTTTCATCCGAATAAACCAAATTTTTTCGATCGTGACCGCTTCATTCTTTCTGCGGGGCACGGCAGCATGTTGCTCTATAGTTTGCTTCATCTTTATGGCTATGATCTTAGTTTAGAAGAAATTAAAAATTTTCGACAACCTGGCAGTAAAACTCCGGGCCACCCGGAAGCTTTTTTGACTCCTGGGGTAGAGGCCACGACCGGTCCGTTGGGTCAGGGAACAGCCAATGCAGTTGGACTGGCCATCGCTGAACGAAAACTTGCCCATTTATACAATACTCCTACGCATAAAATTGTAGACCATTTTACCTACGCCTTAGTTTCAGATGGGGACTTAATGGAAGGAATTTCGGCCGAAGCGGCCTCCATTGCTGGGCACTTAAAGTTAGGAAAACTGATTTATCTTTACGACGCAAATGACATTTCTTTAGATGGTCCGACCGATATTACGTTTACCGAAAACGTGGCAAAACGGTATGAAAGTTATGGCTGGCACGTTATTACGGTACCAAATGCAGATCACGATTTAACCGCAATCGATCACGCCATTACCGCTGCAAAAGCAGAGACCCAAAAACCTTCGCTGATTATCCTAAAAACCACGATTGGTTTTGGTTCGCCCAATAAAGCAGGCAAAAGCGCTGCGCACGGAAGCCCCTTGGGAGCAGACGAAGTCGCACTGACCAAAAAAGCGTTAGGTTGGAACTTGACCGAAGCCTTTAGCATTCCAGCGGAGGCGCGCGCCCATATGGCATTAGCGGGCGAGCGAGGAAAAAAAGCAGAGCTCGAGTGGCAAAAAGTTTTCGCCGAATGGAAAAACGCTTACCCCAAACTTTACGACGCCTTTACCAGTGTCCACGGGCCAAGTAGCGCCGGACGAGCAGGCGAAATTCCGTGGCCCACGTTTAAAGTGGGCGAGGACTCGGCCACGCGTGAATCTTCGGGGAAAGTACTGAATTTGGTCGCATCTGAATTTCCTGCATTTTTTGGCGGCGACGCCGACCTTTCTTGCTCCACGAACACGCCGATCAAAGACGGCGGTTCCTTTTTAGGAACGACGGGTGCGGGACGAAACATTCATTACGGTGTCCGCGAGCACGCGATGGGCGCAATTGCCAACGGCATTGCCTATCACGGTGGTTTAAGGAACTACACGGCGACATTCTTTTGCTTTACCGATTACATGAAGCCCGCCATCCGGCTAGCGGCAATGAACCATTTACCCGTTACCTTTATTTTTACACATGATTCTATTGGCTTGGGCGAAGACGGCCCCACCCACCAGCCCGTTGAACACCTGATGGCCATGCGGGGAATTCCCAACCTGACCACTCTTCGTCCAGCCGATGCGAACGAAGTGACGGAAGCGTGGAAATTAATCGTCAATCATGCGCACGGCCCGGTGTGTTTGGTGCTTTCACGGCAAAAAGTAAAAACCTTAGACCGGTCTACACTTGGGGCAGCTTCCGGTCTTCATCAAGGCGGCTATGTGTTATCGGATCGGGCCGATTTTAAGGCTATTTTGGTGGCCACGGGTTCCGAAGTCGATCTCGCACTCCAGGTTCAAAAAAGTTTAGATGAAAAAGGGGTAAAGGTTCGCATCGTTTCGATGCCATCGCTTGACCTTTTCTTAAAACAAGACGCAACAGTAAAAGAAGCGGTCCTTCCAAGTTCGTGCACGAAGATTGCGACGCTTGAAGCGGGAATTACCTTAGGATGGGGTCAAATTACGGGACGCGACGGACTACACTTTGGGGTAGACCACTACGGGTTTTCTGCGCCTGCGCCAAAAATTTACGACAAGTTCGGACTCACCCCCGCTGCAATTACCGAAAAGGTCCTTGCTTGGCTAAAGCATTAGTCTTGCGCACACCAAGTGCTGCTCGATTCGGATTAATCCTTTTTAGCGTGTTGATCGGTAGTACGCCTACCCACGCAGACTCTCAAATTGGCGATCCACCTCCCGTCCACTATAAAAAGATTGTCTATAATGTACATGAAAACAAAATTTCAGCTTCTCTCTCGGGTGTCGTACTCTGGGAAACGGTGCTTCCTTATGCGGTCGAACCGAAGAAGTTAAAACCCAATTTAGAGCGCGATGTCCAGCTGTGCTTATCGCGAATTTTAACCGTAAACTCAAAAATCGTGACTGCGGAAGATTGCAAGCATCGCCGGTACCGGCTGAGCGCCAAGTCCGGCAACTTGATCAAAAAACGCACTCCCGTAAAAAAACGCGCATCTTGATTAAAAATGGTATTCTGGGATTCAATGGTTCAGACCCTTGGGCCCGAAGATTCGCTTGAAGTAAACCGCCTCGTTTCAAAGGCGTTTGGCTATATTCCGCCCCATTCCTTTTTTGATGATTTTCCGGTTTGGGACCTTACCCTTCACCCGAAAGGATTTGGCCAAGATACGCAAGTGTCTTATGGAATCAAAGTGAATCAGACGTTAGTGGCCCATGTCGGTGCGCGCATTGCAGAATTAAATACGCCGCTTGGAACTGAAAAGATCGGGTTGATTGGCGCGGTCGCGACCGACGCGTTCTCTCGTGGCAAAGGGTACAGCACTACTCTTTTAAAACAAGCAATCCATCACCTTGAAAGTCACCAGTGTAAGTGGCAAATCCTTTGGGGCTCGGAACACGACTTTTACGCTAAGTTAGGGTTTACCTTACAAGGCGTGCAAGCGCGGGGATTTTTAAAAGAGTTGTGGTCGACCCCGCCCCTGTTAAAGTCGCGCGAGATCAAGACCGAAATGGACGAGTCCATTTTTAAATTTCTTAATCATGCGCCCCTGGGATTAAAAATTGGTCCCCAGGACCGCCAGTGGGTTTATTCCCAAAAGACTATTTCCTGGTCCTGGATTGAAAATCCCTTTGCATTTGTTGCGTTTGGAAAAGGGATGGATATGGGCCATATCGTTCACGAATTCGGAGGCGAACGCGAGTCTTTATTGATCTTGCTCCATGCGCTTTTTGAAAAAGACCCCTTTGTTCAAGTCATTGGCACACCTCAGTCCTTAATTCAGTTAGGATTTGAAAAGGACCTGCTCATTCGGGAGAGCTTAGGCTTAATCCGGGGCCAAGGTTGGCAGGATGATTTTTGGATTAGTGGGCTTGGTGCGTGTTAGAACGAGTCCGCAATGGCAGAACAAAAAAATAAAATTTCAAAAGCGGCAAAAAAGAAAAAGCGCGTTTTAACGCTGAGCTCTTTAGGCCTGATGGTTACGGCATTTTGCATTTATTTTGTAAAGTTTGAACCTTTACGCGAACTACACGCCCTTTGCCGAATCGCTACTCAAGTCAATCAAATGCCCGATTCACTTAAAGACGCCCGCGCTAAAAAAATGGAGTTCTATAAAGAAATTCAAATCGAGCTACTTCACCCCAGCGTTTCCCACCTGATGGGTACCTTAAACCAATTTAATGCGGAAGAGCGCTATGCGCAGGTTGTTCGATTTGCCGCAGCTAAGGGGGATTCTTATTTTGAGTGTTTGGAATTAGGTAAGGTAATTTCTATCCGTTAAAGGTTAGAGGGCGAGATACACGTTTGAGTGCCTACATCCACTCCAAATGCCCGGATTGCGGGTCCATTTTTTCCGCTAGCATCTGAATAGTGTTGTTCCCATCCACTATTTCCACCTGAATTATTGCACGTAAAGCTTAGATTTAAGGATTGTCCATTGCAAGGAGCAGCGCCAGTACCGCCCGAGTAAGAATAGCTAAGATTAAACGTATAATTCCCGATGCTGGGCACGATATAGGCTAGACTCGAGCTTCCAAATATCTGGATACTTGTTGTCGCTGCTCCAACCGCTACGGGCAAGTAACTGATCGCAGCACTTGGCGTCGAAAATTGTACATTGTCCTCTAACGGTAGAGTTAAGGTATTTAAGTTTGGACCCGGAAGGTTTAAAGTAACACTTGCCGAAAAGTGAAATATTCCTAAAGTACCGCATGTCGGAGCGGGAATTTTGAACCAAAAATAATCGTAATTTTCCCTTGCTAAAAAGTTCTGAATAGACGCAGCCGTGAATGAAGTGGCGGTGCTGCTCCCTATAAAAATTGTTCCTAAATCGGGGGCGACATTGAGGGGAAGCGATACCGTTGCACTGACTCCTGTTTGAATTGGCGCGGTACCAATAAACGTAGAAAAGGTTGTCGGAAGTGTTGTGGTACGTGTTCCCGCGGCACATTGCCCGCCGGTGCCAGCGCCCCCTAACAAAGTAAGCCCAATCATCCCCACATTTAAATTAGACCCACTGGGAACGGAAACATTAATCGGACCCGCAAAATTGGTCGAATTCGAATCCCCTAGAGCCGAAGCGATATCGCCGGACGAGGGCGCCGTAGCTCCCGCCGTCTTAAAACTTGTCGTTAAGGGGATGTGTACTGGATTAACCGCTTGAGTGTTGTTTGTATTTAAGTTTAAAAGAACAAAGGCCAAGCTGTTGGGTTGGCTACAGCTTCCGGTCGATTGCAAGGTGCTGGGCAAAAATCCAAGCTCAAGGAGCTTCGATAAATTGAGTTCTTTTTCATGGAGGGGTCCGGAGGAGGACGCTCCTGGAACGAGCGTCACAAAAGCCTGCTTTTGGCCGCACCCTAGGCTAAAAGCAACGATCGTAAACGTAAGAATTTGCCGTGTGATGTATTGCGATTTCTTCCCCATAAAAGAAAGCGTATCCCAAATTTAATCCAAACTCATAAAAGTTTAGGATCTTGAATCTTTTATTTCCCTCTTAGCGCCAAAATGATTCCTAACCCCATCAACACCAAACCCAAAATAGGGTAGTCATT
>CAIMNF010000452.1 GCA_903842755.1 Oligoflexia bacterium | reverse complement strand
GTTTGGGATTAGAATTTTGTTCATCAAGAAGCAGTGTTGAACTACGATATGCTCATGACAAGAACAAAATGGATTTTCGCTTCCATGGGCTTTGGAATGTTGGTTCTCTCGTTGGGCGTGACCGTGATCAGTCCAAAATTGATTACGTGGTATTATGAACCCCCTGCGAACATAGGCGTTTCGTGTGGGCCTTCGATTGCGTCCGCATTTCATTGGTATCAAGTGTTTCAGTTGGGAAGTTTGCTGGTGGGTGCAGTGCTTGGACTGTTCCTTGGATTTAGTTTAACCAAAAAGAAAAAAGACCATCCATTGCCCAACTCTACCAAAGTTTAAACGGAAGGGCCGAGTTTCAGTTGAGCCTGCGGTCGCAGAGCGATTGCAGGGAAAACGCCTTACGGGCAATGGACTGGAAGTGCTGAGTAATAGCAGGATTACCGTCTAGGGCTTTGAGTTCTGTAAGCTCATTTAGGTAATTCTTTTTGGCGGAAAAAAAGAGTTCTACTAAGATTGGCTCTTCATCGATGAATTCTTCACCCGGGACATGAACTTGGGTCACGTAGGTGGTCAAAAGGTAATTTTTTAAAATGTCAAAACGGGTTCTGCTCCATTGTGAATTTTTAAAACCTGCTAGGTACTTTGCTCGTTGTATGGGGGTGACTCTTTTCCATAAGGCTTTAAAAAAATCTTCGGGGAGTTCCACTTGCGCTTGATAGTACTCCACCACCGCATCTAAAAGTTGCGGGTCATTTTCTAGTTTTTTGATTTCTCGTTTATAGTCCCGCTTGAGCGGGGTCGTGCTCGGGTGTCGAATAGCTAAGATGAGTTCGTTTGTGGCTAGCACGTCTAGTGGAGATTGGATGGGCGCGCGCAGTTTTCCAATGATGGAGTATTGATTGGTGGTTAAAAGGTATCGGTAATCGTTGGTGAAGGACCAGTGATTAGTCTGTTCACCTAAAATTCCTAAAAACCGTGTTCCGATGATCTTAAAAACAGGGGAGGGAGAATCCAAAAAACGTTGCACCACGTCTGCCGCTAGATGGTTAGTCTGAGCGCTGGGAAGTTGAACGAGGGAAAGAAAATGCTCAGAGGCATGATTTAATTGATCCTCGTTTAAAGTGTTGCTCCCCGCGAACTGTGCCACATAGGTCATTAGCGCCTGTTGAGCCCTTAAAAAGTCAGGGGGTTGGGCCAGTGAAATCGAACAGAGCAATAGGGTGGCTGCGAATTTAAACATCGAGACTTGTATCTTTCTGTATATGACTAAAAAAGTCAACATAAAAATCTTTCCACCTATTATTTGACTTGTTTTGTATGTTAAGTAAGGATATGATACCTCTGCGTTGGAGAAAATTTACGATGAAAAAAGTGATTTTAATTAAAAATTTAGCCCGAACTTTAGGTTCTTTACCTGTTTTTGCACTCTTAGTTTTTTTGATCGTGTTTTTGGGTGGATGCGGAAAAAACCAGGTAGCGCCAAAGCCAAATACAACTCCAGTCACCAACTTGAATGAAAAAACAACGGGGACGGAAACGGGAAATACTACTGGCTCGGGATCAGGCGGTTCAGGATCAGGCGGTTCAGGATCAGGCGGTTCAGGATCAGGCGGTTCAGGATCAGGCG
>CAIMNF010000451.1 GCA_903842755.1 Oligoflexia bacterium | reverse complement strand
GAGCTTTTCTGCACTCAACATTCACGCGGGCCAAGATCCCACGGTCGTGACCATTCCTGGTATCGCGCAAAACAATCAAGCCTTTCAAACTTTTGCCGAGCCCGGATCGCCTCTCGATGAACGGATTATGACCGACAATTCTGTTTCCCATCTCCGCGACCCGAGTGACCGAAAAGCATTAAACCGACCGATAAAAAATCTAAATATCGCCCATCAATTTGCAGAATTTATCAAACCGAATGCAACCCATGCGGGAGAAATCGACTGCCTGTCCTGTCACTTTGCCTCCACATTGATTCAGCGACATGCACCCGATCGAAGTGAATTCAGTAATCCAAAACTCGCCGAATTCTTGCAACTAAAAGGAAGTTATCCATTAAAAAATTTATCGAATCACCGGGACGATCAAATTAGAATCAGAGCTTTAGGCTACACGGAAAGTGATTGGCAAATTGCAGACCGAACCATACTGGAATCAGCACAAGTCGCCGATCGCTTAAATTATTCTCGTTAAGCTTCGAACTACTTTGGCAAATTAAATGGTCAAGCCGGGAAAAAGAGGAGCATCCGCGGCGATTTAAAAATCACCGTCGTCAAATCCGCCTTCTTCTTTCTTGATGCTTCCAATCAAGGAGTCGATCGAATCGCCATCGTAATCTAAATCATCAATCGATTCATCTAATTCAAGGTCGTGGATGACTTTATTAAAATTGACTTCGGAAGACAGGTCTTGGCGAATCACATCAATATATTTATCGGGGTATTTGCCCACGAGCTCTTCAATATACTGATTCAACTTGCCTTCTTTCAGAATCATTTCCTTACGCTTAATTTTCTTCCAATTTTTAATATAATCAAGACGGCAATAGCCCTTCGTTGTAGCTAGATTTTCACAGCCATTTTCACGGCAATGTTTCTCATAATGTCCGTCTGCACCGACCGCACCTTTTACACTTTTAATTGCGGCACCGGATCCCGCTGAGCCCCCCTTTGTTTTCAGAAGCGGTTTTGCTTCTTTAGGGGCTGGAGCCTTGGTAAGAACTGCAGCAACAACCACGTTCGATGCGGGTGTTTTTGCTACAGGGGCTTTGGATGATGACTTCGCTAACATTGAATTTTCCTCGTGATGTGACTTTTTAGGAGCAGCATGCCCTTTGGCCCCTTTGGGCGACCCCTTAAATTGAGCAATTTTAGAAGCAGCCACTTTTGTAAACTTCGCCACCGTTTTCGCCACGCTTGACTTAGTAACCGTCTTTGATGCAGCGGACTTAGGAGCAGCTTTGGTTTGAGTTTGCTTCTTATTGGACTTTTGTGGGGCCATGGACATGATCACCTGACTGGATAATTTTTTGGACGGTTTCAACTGACTTGAATGAATACGTTTCTTCAGTTTTTTCTGCTTTTTCATGCTTAATTATCCTACCTTTAATTGGGTGCCTGATCCAAGCGCCACCGTCAAGCATTTTCTGTTGCTTTTACTTGACATCTGTACGTTTTTAGTCGATTTTGCTCATTCGAACATAAAAGTACCATTAAGTAAATTAATTGAAAGGAATTAGAGAACCATGGCAGTTCCTAAGAAAAAATCTTCTCGTAGTCGTACCGGCATGCGCCGCTATTCAGCAGCTTACAAACTGGACGCAGTCACCGAAACCACTTGCCCTTTTACGCATTCGGCAATCCGTACCCATACGGTTTCCATCAAGGCAATCAAGGAAGGTCTCTACCAACCGCGAACTAAAAAAGCAAAATCGGCTGCAGCAAGCGCTTAATTTTGGCGGCTGAAATTCGCTCTCGCAAAACCGAAAAAGTAATCAACGCATGATCGCAGGACTATTCCCCGGACAAGGCTCGCAGCACGTTGGAATGGGTAAATCATTTTACGATGAATTTACGCCATTCAGAATGACGCTCGAAGAAGCAAGTGATGCTCTAAATCTAAACCTGAAAAAACTTTGTTTTGACGGCCCAGACGCGGAACTCACTCTTACCGAAAACGCCCAACCGGCTATTCTAGCGGTTTCAGTGGGCTGCTTTCGCGTCGCTCAAGAAAAGCTCGGTACGGAAATTCAGATCGCTTTGGGCCACTCCCTGGGCGAATATTCCGCTTTAGTTGCAGCAGGAGCACTCCCCTTTGCAGATGCAATTCGTTGGGTCAGGGAGCGGGGCTTAGCCATGCAAAAAGCGGTACCGGTAGGGCAAGGAACGATGTCCGCCATTTTAGGTGCTGAAGACGCTCAAGTCGAAGCTTGGTGCAAAGAAGCAACCGCGCAAGCGCAAAAACTAAGGAACTCCTCGAAAAACAACTCTGGCCAAGAGCCAAGTAGCGGTGGTCCATCGGAACGGCCAGCAGATTGGCCCGCTGAATTTAAGGTCGAGTGCACCGTAGAACCTGCTAACTACAACTCTCCTGGGCAAATCGTCGTCTCAGGGTCAGTCGATGCCGTGGATTGCTTAGAAAAACTGGTTAAATCTCTTGGCATTCGAGGAGTCATGGCTAAACGTCTGACCGTCAGTGCTCCATTCCATTGTTCCTTGATGAATCCGGCCCGAAAAACCATGGAAGACCTTTTCCAAAAGGCCAAGCAAGAGAAAAAACTTAATCCACTTCGCATCCCCTATCTTCCAAATCGTACCGCAAGAATCACTGCAGAAGCGGGAGTGATCTTTGATCTTCTCGCCGAACAAGTGGATCACGCAGTCCTGTGGAAGCAAAGCATGGAGACGCTTCTGGCTCACGACTCCAAAAAAGCTTATGAATTTGGTCCTGGAAAAGTACTTCAAGGGCTTGCAAAGAGGATCGTAAAAACGGCGAACAAAGAATTTGAAGTGACTCCGATTTATGACCTTGATTCACTGAAAGCAGCCGAAGGAACTTTAAACTCATGAACACCCTCACAAAGCCATTAGCACTTGTTACAGGCGCATCGCGCGGAATTGGCGCAGCCATCGCGCAAGAACTTGCTCTAAACGGATACCACGTGCTCATTAACTATATTTCAAACGAAGCCAAAGCTCACGAAGTCGCTCGTGCCATCGAAACAGCCGGCGGTAGCTCTGAGCTTCTCCGGTTTGATGTCAGCAACGAAGCCGAAGTCACTCAGGCCTTTGAACAGATTGCAAAAAAGGGAGCCCCGCTGCAAGTTTTGGTCAATAATGCGGGAATTTCTGAAGATGGCTTGATTCTTCGATTAAAGAAAGAATCACTGGATCGAACGCTGCAAACCAATTTAGTGAGCGCTGTTTTATGCGCGAAAGAAGCGGCAAAGCTGATGATGAAAAGCCGCAACGGAAGTATTATTCAAATCTCGTCGGTGGTCGGCGAAATGGGCAATGCGGGACAAGTGTCTTACTCGGCCGCAAAAGCAGGAATGATTGGAATGACGAAAAGCTTGGCGCGTGAACTTTCGTCCCGAAATATTCGGGTGAACGCGGTTACGCCCGGATACATTCAAACCGACATGACGGACGCCCTCACCGAGACCCAGAAGAGCGCCATTACTCAAAACATTCCACTAGGTTACTTGGGAACACCCCAAGATATTGCCCATGTGGTGACCTTTTTAGCGGGACCGAAGGGGCGCTATATTACGGGACAAGTGATTGGAGTGAACGGCGGGCTTTACATTTAGCATCATCCGCATTAAAACACTAAGATAAATACAAGAGGAGACTGAAATGTCAGTAAATGTTGAAGAAAGAGTTAGAACGATTATTTGTGATCAATTGGCCGTTGAAGCCGACAAAGTGAAGCCCACATCATCTTTTATTGAAGATTTGGGTGCAGACAGTTTGGACATCGTTGAGTTGGTAATGACTATGGAAGAAGAATTTGACATGGACATCCCCGATGAAGAAGCCGAAAAGATGAAGACCGTAGGGGACGTCATCGGCTACATCAATGCTAAAGCTAGCGCAAATCACTAAACCTGTTTTTTAAAAACAAAATAAATGGCCTACTGAATATTCTCAGTAGGCCATTTATTTTTTGAAGATTCAAATTGACCAAACTCATCTCCGCCTGATAATCAGCCTTCGAAACTTTTTCGGAGGACCCTATGCACAGGCTCTCAGTTCTTTTGCCTACGCTTTTTTTTGTTGGTCTCTGCGCATGCACTCCTGGCCGGGACCATGTAGTAACCGCGCAATTTACTCGTACCCACCTCCATCTCGATTTAGCATCTCCGACACCTTCAGAATCGCAGCATGATCGGTGGCTGGATCGATGGTGGGTCGAAAAGACCTCGCGCACCCTCCGAGGAGGGGCTGAACTTTCACCGGTCGAAAATCCAGACCGGCT
>CAIMNF010000450.1 GCA_903842755.1 Oligoflexia bacterium | reverse complement strand
GCGAGCTTCAGCAGGTGCGCGATCGCCAGGCTCAAAATTCCGAAAGAAATCAGCTTAAGCATGCACAGCAGCTCGATTTGTTGCAGCGCCGGAGCTTAGACCAGATGGACATTCAGCGAGACGCTCTGGTGGACTTGAACCGGCGGGCTCAGAGCGAAAACGAGTTTCAAAAGAGGGTGCAATCGCGGGAGTTGATGGGAAAGATGAATGAGATTCAACATAAAGAAGAGACCCGACTTGCAGAAGTCATGTTGAACCATGAGCTTGCGATGAACGATCTCCGTTTAGAATTTGACACTAAGCTTAGGGATCAGGAAAGAAATTCACAAAAAGCCCTTGATGAGCGCGTTCGTGGCTACGAACATCAGCTCAAGGAACAAGAATTGTCATATAAAGAACGGGAACGCTTTTTAATTGAGCATTATGAAGAAGAAGTTGATAGAATGAAACGAACCAATGCAAGGCTCATCCAGAAGAAAAGTTAAAATCGTTTGTACTTTAGGTCCCGCAAGCAATACGCCAGAGCGAATTGAACAGCTAATTCGCGCGGGGTTAGATACGGCTCGCTTAAATTTTAGTCACGGAACACACGATGTCCATCGTGCCTTATTTACTTCCGTTCGTGAGGCGGCAAAGCGCACGGGTAAATATATTGCGGTTCTGCAGGATTTGCAGGGTCCAAAGCTTAGAGTTGGAAAACTGGCCGCCGAGGGCATTCAGCTTCGGGCTGGGGATGAAGTTTTATTGTTTCCAGAAGGCACGAGTCCAATTGCGTCCACGCATGGAAGAATTCCTTTACCGATTTCGGCAGAAATCGCCGAGCCGCTTTCTCGCGACCTTAGAAAAGGGTCCAAAATTCTATTTGATGATGGAAAAATTTTAAGTCAGGTAAAAGAGGTCATTGGCTGCGAAATGGTCATCGAAATTCAGGTGGGTGGAAAGCTTACGTCGAATAAGGGAATGAATTTGCCAGGAACCCCTCTTTCTCTTCCGTGTGCCACCGAAAAAGATTTAAAAGATTTAAAATTAGGGCTTGATTTAGGAGTGGATGCTGTCGCTCTTTCGTTTGTTCGGACTCCAAAAGATATTTTGTTTGTCAAAGAGCAAATTCGGAAAACCAGTAATCACTCTCCACTCATCGTTGCTAAAATTGAGCGCGAAGAGGCCGTTTATGCGCCGGACGGAATTTTAGAAGTGACCGATGGCTTACTCATTGCGCGCGGCGATATGGCAGTAGAGCTTGGGGCCCAGAAAGTGCCGGTCATTCAAAAAATGCTCATCCGCATGTGCAATCAACTCGGAGTGCCGGTGATCACGGCTACTCAAATGTTAGAGAGTATGATTTCTTGTCCGACCCCCACACGCGCAGAAGCGTCGGATGTCGCGAATGCCGTTTTTGATGGGACGGATGCAGTGATGTTATCGGCCGAGTCGGCGTCGGGAGAATATCCCATTGAGGCCGTACAGACGATGTCTAAAATTATTTTAGAGGCGGAAAGTGAAGCCAGTCGGTACTCGGTTCATCAGCAACAAGTGCCATTGTCTGGATCCTTAGTCGAATCGATTGAGTTTAGCGCATCTCGAATTGCGACCCACGTGGGTGCGGCAGCGATTGCCTGCTTGACACATTCAGGCACAGCGGCCCGGACATTGGCCAAATACCGCCCCGAGATTCCCATTGTCGCAATCATGGATAATGAAGCATCTTTGCGAAAACTTGCATTTTGTTGGGGGGTCGAAGGAATTTTGATTCCAGAGTTAGTCGCAACCGATGATTTATTTGGGATGATTTCGCGGGTATTGTTGGAAAACAAGCGCGCAGAACTTGAAGATTACATTGTGATTACCGCAGGGCTTCCTACTGTTGGGCGGGGAACGACCAACGCCATTAAAGTTCATCAAATCAAAGCCGTGCGTGGGCCTGCTCGGTCTAGCCCTTTATGAATCCAGAAATTTGGAAGTGGGTGTGGAACGAGTTTTGCGATTCCCAAACCCATTTGGATGCCCTTTTATCGCGTATTCCTGAAAGTTTTGGGCCGAAAGCAAAGGCCGAGGTCGCCTCACGGTTCGGCCCTTTTTTGCGCAGGCCTTGGGCGATTTCGCAGGCCTTGGGAATTCATTTAGCTGAAAATCCGGAGCAATTCTGGGCTCAAAATTTTATTCAGCTCAGAAAGAACGAAGCGATTCATGAAGTCTTACGTAAGCTTCCTTCGAGCGAGGGTTCGTCGGGAGCGCCCAAGCTTCCGTCCCAAGGGGGGGCAGCGGATTTTCCACCTCATCAGGTTCAGCGATGGGCTCAAGACTGGGGCGAGGGGGTTGCACAGCGCTTGTGTGAGTTATTATCGCAAGATCCCTTGACGGTGATTCGGGTACATCGAAATTTCGAAGAAAAGGTTGCAGAAGCCTTCCCCAAATCCAGGCGCGGCCGCTTTGCTCCTCGTGCGCGGGTGTTTAAAGGCTACGAATCCGTGATGAATCAAGGTTTGTATCAAGAAGGTGCGCTAGAGGTGCAAGACGAAGGGTCGCAACTCATGGCTTGGTTTTCGGTTTTTCCAGAATTATTTGGCAGAGCCTTAGGGGAGTCCCCCCAAGTTCAAAAGAAAATTTTTACAGAGGTTCTTGCAGAGGAACACTCTAAAATCAACTCGTCCTTAACCGTCGTGGATGCCTGTGCGGGTGCTGGTGGAAAAACGTTGGCATTAGCCGATATTTTAAAAGGCCAAGGACGTATTTTTGCCTATGACATTTATGAAAAGAAAATTCAAGCCCTTCGGCGTCGTGCCACGCGCGCGCGAGAGACCAACATTCAAGCCGTTGCTTTAGATGCCGATGCACTTCAATCCTTAAGACAGAAATTTTCCGGTTCGGCTGATCTCTTGTTGCTCGATCTTCCCTGCGGCGGCGAAGGTGTTCTGCGCAGAAATCCGGATTCAAAGTGGACTCGAAAACCTTTACCCAAGCCCCTTGCAGCAGATTTGCCGCCCATTGAGGAATTGCAACGAAAAATTATTTTAGATTATTTGCCATTAGTCAAAAAAGGCGGTCGAGTTGTTTACGGAGTCTGTACGTTTAAAAAGTCAGAAACTGTCGAACAAGTAGAGTGGCTAAACTCTTCGTCGTTTAGGGACGAGTCCGGAATCAGCCTTGATTTAAGGGAGTCTGGTTTTACAGGCCCTTATGAGACCGACGGATTTTTTATGGCATCATTTCAAGTAAAGTAGCTTTAAAAGGCGTAAGTGTTTTATTTTCTGACCGTGAATAACCGCTCTGGACTTTGGTTATTGCGGGTAAAAATTTGCCATTTATAAAGGGCCGGTTCCTTAAGGCTCACTTCTACTTCGTAACTTCCTTGATCGTTGCCATCCAGTTCTTCCGTGAGAATTGGTTCTTCTCCTTTTTTTAGAATCAACCTGCAATGCGTATGCGGGGGTTGAATTTCAAACTGGAGATGAACAAGATACGCTTTCTCGGCGCTTACCCCCGTATGAGTCAATAAGGCCTGAGATCCCGGAAAAACCATAAAAATTCTCTCGTCTCCTGAACTTGGAGTTAAGGCGTTCGCACCCTGCACCGGCGCGTTTTTGAGCGCTACTGGAGGAGTAGGTGACGGAGAATTCGATGGATTGCTTCGCTGTTCCGTCGCGGTTGATTTGGCGATGATCGGAGTTGCAGAGGTCAAGGATGCCACAGCTTCAACTGCTGACGGAGTGCTACTGGCCAGCGCGGGTCCTGTGTTTGGAGCAGCGACGATTGGTGGAGTGTCCACAGATTTGTATTGTCCGTCAAAGGTGTTAGGCGCAACCGAGTCATCTTCAAAGCGGAAAGCGACGAAAGAAATGCCTGAACCATAAATTAAAAGCGAAATCGCAAGCCCTGCGACCGCCGTGATGAGACTGATTTTTTCGCCTGAGCTCAGGCGGAGTTTTGGCATCTTCATGCAGCTTTTCTCCGTTTAAATGCCACGAAAGAGATGTCATCTTCAATGGCGTGAGACTGCTGAAATTCCGTCACTCGATTCATAAAAAATTCAAGACCTTTTGAGAGGGATGGTGCGCTCGCTAAACTTTCCTTTAAAAGCGCCTGAGTTCGAGGTTTTCCTAATGCGGCATCTTGATCATTTAAACAGTTCGTCAGTCCATCCGTATAAAGGAAAAATACATCGTCTTCCCCAAAGGGTACCGATTGGTCTAGGGGGGCCTCAAAGGAGTCGCCTTCACCGAGGCGTGGACCACGCGAAAGAATGGACTCTACCATAAGTCCTTCGCCTGTGTTGGAAGGCGATATTTTCCACGCTGGATTGTGTCCTGCGCTTGCATAAAGCATTCGTTGTTCCTCAAACGAATAGCTTGCGACAAACATGGTCATATTGAGCTCGTCCTGGGCGGACCGCAGAATGGCATTATTGGCAAAGCGAAGAATAAAAGACGGAAGGGCTGGCATTTCCGGGTATTCGTTATAAAGTTGTTCTAAGGCTGCAAAACAGCCTCGGCATGCCGAAGTAATTAATGAACTTGAAAGTCCATGACCCGTAACATCCGCAATGTACAACACGAGGTACTTTTCTGTCTCAAAATAGCCCCAGCAGTCGCCTCCCGCTTTTGCGGCCGAAATATAATTGCTTTCAATTTCAAATCGAGGAGTAGCGATGTGAGGATCTGGCAAAAGAGAAAGCTGCAGGGAGGACATTCCTTCCACTTCTTGTTCAATCTGAATCTTTTGAATATCCACTTGATGGAGTCCCTGAATCTGCGAGGAGACCTTATTCAGCGCTTGGACTAGGACATCTGCCTCACCGGCCGAGGAGGAAGGTAATTCGGGGATTTGACCGTCCAAAAACGGCAAAGCATTAAAGACCAAATCGCGGAGTGGCTTTCCAGCAAAGTGAATGAGTAAGGTCGCCAAAAGCATTGAACTAAAAAAGACGATCAAACTGACCAACACTAAGTTTTGCACAAAAATACTTTGCTCGCGAAAAATGCTTTTGAGCGGAACCGCACCCAACGCAATTCTCTTTTCAGAGTTCTTATGATAGGCGCCCAGAGTGTCGTCAAACTCCAGAACGTCTTTTTGCTTCCCCTCGCTGAGGGCCTTCGCTAAAAGAGGATGTGGCGTTTTGATTTTAGTTTGAATTCGACTTGGCTCTGTCGAATCCCAAAGGACGGTCAGATCTTCTTGGAACACTTGATATATGGCAGGAAGCGTGAATTTAGCTTTGATTGGCCGATCCGGTAGTTCCGCTGCGAGTTGGCTCAGTAAGTCCACCTGGTAAACTAAGTTTTTTCGAATGGACTCAAGTTTTACCTCTTTCCAATCGCGATAAAAATAGAAATCCAGTGGAAGGATCACCGCCACAAGCAAAACAGCAAATGCCAAAATCATTCTGCTATTGAGCAGTAAACCCCGCGCAGGGATCATGGGCCTAAGCTGCCTTTCGGTAAACCTGAGCTTGGATTTGGTGACGGCGCAGCAATCTTAAAAAGTTACTCCGATCTAATCCCGCTTCTTTAGCCGCCGCAGTCACGTTTCCTTTATGCTTGTTTAGGAGCTTAGAAATAAAATCTTGTTCAAATTGGTCTGTCCATTTCTTTTTGAGGACGGTAAAATTCAGTTTCTCTTCCGCATGAGCTGCAAATTCACGCTTCAGGGGAATGACATTTGAAACGGTATTCAAGTCAATAAAGGGAGTTTGGCTGCGTAGCTTTTGAACGTATACTTCATTTTCGCGTTCTAACGTATATTCGCCCACGGTGCGGGCGACGGCGTGAGCCATTTCTTCTACATTAAAGGGCTTTTCCACAAAGTCGGAAGCCCCAAGTCGGAGGGCATCGATGGCGGTTGATTTTTCACCGTGTCCGGTCATGACAATTACTTTCTTAGGCTGCGCCGACGTTCTCAGTTCTTTGGTCAGTTCAATGCCAGATTTTCCAGGCATTTTTACATCCGTCACCACGACGGCAATTTCAGAGTGGTCGGCAACCATCTGTGTTGCTTGTTCTGCATTCGCAGCCGTGTATACCTGGTATTCTTCGCGTTCAAAACGCGATTTTAGTAATTTACAAATCGATTCTTCATCATCAACGATCAAAATAGCGTAGGGGGATTTCATTTTAGGGGCTCCTTTGGTTTGGGTTGTGGGTTAAAAGTAAGGGTAAAAGTGGTACCGACATTCGGGGTGCTTTTTACGTCAATTCCCGCTTGAAATTGCTTTAATATTCCATAGCTAATGCTTAAGCCTAGTCCGGTTCCCTTGCCGACGGATTTAGTGGTAAAAAAAGGATCAAACATTTTTTTAATGGTGGCTTCGCTCATTCCGCAGCCGTTGTCCTGAACGCTTAACGTGACCTTTTCTTTTTCCGTGCGTAGGTGAAAATTTATTTTTCCGTCTTTTCGAGAAGTCTGTTCGATCGCGTCGCGGGCGTTGCTCATTAAATTAATGAGCACTTGCTCCAATTGAATTGGATTTGCCAAAATAAGGGGAGTGTCGGCCGCTAAATTCATTTTGACTTCAATTCCCTTTTCGAGCAGCGGATAATACATTATTTTTGTGGCTTCCTGTATGGCCTGTTCGACGGAAGTGGGGAGAAGTTCGGTGCCCGCATCGTGGGCAAAGGTGCGGAGCGAGCGAATAATTTCGCGCATTTTTATGGCCGCACTTAAGATGTCGTTTAAAAATTCCATGCCGGTTTTTGAAAGCTTTTCTATTTGCGTGAGCTCTTGACTAAATCCTAAAATGGCCTGCAATGGTTGATTGAGCTCATGCGCAATGCCGGACGAAAGCTCGCCAAGCGAAGCGAGCTTTGAAGCTTGAATGAGCGAGCTTTGAGCTTGGCTTAGCTCTTGATGCGCCTGAATCAGCTGTTCTTGAAGTTCAATTTTGGATTCCACTTCGTCAATTAAAATCATAAATTCGCCTCGAGCCGGAGGTCCGTAAGAATTCACTTTTAATTCCACGTGCAAGGTTTTATTTTGAATGTTTTTTAAGACGTAACCTTCGTGACGTCCATTCTTAGAAAAAAGTTCCAAGTGAATGGGGCGGGCTTTTAATTCCGAAACGGGTTTAAATCGGTCAAAGTGATGCTCCTCAACGGAGCCAAATAACGACACAAATGATGGATTTGCCCAAAGTACCTGAAGGGGTTGATTCCAAAATAGAACGGGAAATGGAAAAAGGGCCAACGCCTCCGGCATGACGGGCGTTTCTTTCGGTAGTTCTCGCGGTGCCGCGTTCATTTTTGGTTTTAACTTAAGTGTGGCCATTAAGAAGCGCTCCTGCTTTTTCGTACTCAAGTTGAAATTTTTTTTCGATTTGGTCTAGTTGCTTTGCGGTTAGGCCCAGAGATTGACTAAGTTCTTGTTCAATAGCCTCGTGATCCAGCTGCGGAGAGTAATCTCCTGAATGACCAATTTCTTTGGCGTGAGCCCAGTGATTCGCCCAAGCAATCAGGGCCCTGTCGAAGTTCATTTTCGAGCTTTCCGTAGATAAAAAGTCGTCGTGGTGGTGTTCAATAAAAGGGGAAATCGCTTTGGGTAAGTTCCAATGTTCCACTAAATAAACACCCAGGCGCGTATGGTGCGTCTTGTTTAAGGCTTGTTCTGCATGGACAAAGCTCAATTTAAATTCCTGTGCATGGTGGAGGATTTCCCCCAAGTGATCGGGCGCAATTTCGAGGAGAATCAGTTTACCAATATCGTGTAAAAGACCTCCAATAAAAGCGATTTTTGCGCATTCTAATTGGAGCGAACGCGAGGCAATTTCCGAAAGGAGACCGACCGCAAATGAGTGCTTCCAGAATTCTTCGAGCGAAAAGGAGTGGAGTCCAATGGCCTTAAACGACTGAAGTACAGACGAGGTCAAAATCATTTGGGCAATCGTGGTGAAGCCCAGGTATTGGAGAGCTTTAGAAATATCACTCACACCACCGGGAATTGAATAATAGGATGAGTTAGCAAGCTTTAAAATTTTGGAGCTTAGACCCGCATCGGTTTGAATCAAGGACGCAATTTCTGCAAGAGTGGCCGTAGGCGATTGCATCCGCTCCGATAGCCGCAAGGTGACCTGCGGTAGAACAGGTAATTTTTTAATTTTTTCGATTACCGTTCCTTCAGTGAAACTTAGTGCGGAATTCAAGCGGCCTCCTTTTTACGTTCTCTCTATCGGCAGTGTTGCCGATGACCTTGAGTTCTAAGTGACACGGGGAGAGAGTGGTAAATATTTTGTTCAACGCCAATCGATTGACAGGGAAGGCAAATAACTTTTGTTTGCATCAGGCCATTTCGCGCATAAAATAGGAAGATGGGGGTCATTCGCTTTGCCTTGATTTACTTGATGATTCAAACGGGATGTTCCCCGGCGAAAACCTCAACCCTTGGCGCAAGTCCGGCGGTAGAAAATTCCTCGGTGTCTGGTATAGTGGCTTCTTTGGTGGGTGGGGCATTGAGTAACTCAAACCCCAATGGGACCTTAGCCTTGCAATTTTATCGGAAAAATCATTCCATCCTAGAAAGTCTGTTTCCGAATGCCTATGCCTTCAATGCATGTCCCACCTATGCAAGTACAGGAAGTAGCTGCTGGGTGACGCAAAATTTAATGTATTTAACCTATAGCAATTGTAGTTTGAATGGTGCTAGTTCGAGCTGGACTGGAACGGCATTGCTGATGATGTCTGCGGGGGCGGCAACCTGTGGGACTTTTCCTAGTCCTGGCGCTTCGCAGTCTTTGGTCAGGCAATTTGTGACGTCGTTTGTACCTGTTGCAACTCCAACACCGCCGGTAGCAACACCCACGCCAACACCGCAATACCCCGGTTCAGCAAAGGCGATCTTTACTAGTGCGCAAGGGACGGTATTTACGATCGATGATGAAACCGCAAACTTAGCAAATTTTGATTTAGAGTCGGTGACCTCGCTCCCTCCAAGTTACGGAACGATGATCCAGTTTGACGGGAATAACACCCGGAGCAGTGTTACGATTAAGCGAAGAGTTTACTCGATTGGAAACTTGGATTACTCGGTCAATGGAACGCTTACGGTATCGGAGTCCCAAAGCGGTGCTAACTCGCGGACGATTTCGGGCTCGATCGTTATTTTTGATAATTTATTGAATGTAAAAGGCACTTCCACTTTTAGCGGCGTGACGCACGTGGATTCGTGTTGTGTTCCTGTATCAGGAACAATTGTGACGAACTTTTATGCTGGCACGAATGTGGCTCCTAATGCTCAAGGTACTCTTTCGGTGTCTAAATCGGAAACCCTTACGCTATTGGAATGTGGACTTGCGAGTTTGACTCGGACGGACGGCACAACTTTAAATGTTTCGTTAGACTGTCTTTAACGGAAAAAAGAAAGCGCGGCCGCGGATCCCATTTCTTCGGAAGGCCGGCTCGTATTTTTGCAGGTCACGGGATCTTCACCTTGATGGATGTGAGGCGAATGGATCACCGCAGTGGAATCAAAGAGTTGATCGACGTAATAAGTTCTTAAATCAGCGTATAAGCTAGGGTCGACAAATGCATCGGACTTCATAATCGACAGGGGAGCTTGTGGGTAATAAAAATGATTTCGCTCATCACAAAGCTCAAGCGTTCCTTGCTCGTGTTCTAGACCGAGCAGGCAATGGCCTAGTTCATGAAAAACGACAATTTCGCGTTCAGGCAAAAATTGTTTGGAATAGGCGTTCCATGCCGTAGGATTAATCACAACCTCATCTCCGCCCGAACTTGGTCTTGAATTCGAGAGGACGCAATGAGCGGCAATGGTGTCGGGTAATTCGCCAAAGTGAATTGATATATTTCCGCGTTGAATGTCCTTCCCGCGTTGTTGAGCCTCGGAATAGAATGAGTCCAGATAGGGCTGGAATTCGGCTTCAACTACTGCGGGCTTTCCGCATCCCACTAAAGAGGCGGCAACGAGGATGATGGATGAAATTCTAAAAAACATAACCTGGCGAAGATTATTCAATTAAGTTCATTGTGTCAACGGAATGCGTTGTTCGTTGACTAGACTGAAAGAATCGTGAATTCTAATCAGTATGCAGCCACAGAAAACCCCGATCCTAGCCATCGTTGCGCTCGTTACGGTTCAATTGATCTTCGGATTTAATTATGCAGCTTCCAAAATCATTTTAATGACTTACCCCCCGTTGCTTTGGGCTGCGGTGCGGGTAGCGATTGCGGCGGTAATGATGTTCGCGGTGGCTTTCGTCATCGTCCCGCGTGAAAAACGAACCGTATCGGTACGGTTCTTAGCTACCACCTTTGTTTTTGCCGTTTTTGGATTGGTTCTGATGCAAGCCTTCTTTTTATACGGGTTAAAGTTCACCACTACGTCGAACAGTGCCATTTTGAATTCGCTAACCCCTATTTTTACCTTAGCCTTTGCAATCCTGTTGCGCCGAGAAAAGCTCACTTGGTTAAGGGCTCTTGGATTTTTGTTAGCCGTGACCGGAGTTTTGGTTCTAAAAGGGGTCGAGAATTTTACCCTATCGTTCCAAACGTTAAAGGGGGACATTTATACGTTGCTCAGCTGTGCATCGCTTGCGTTCTTCTTTGTTATTAGCCGGGATTTTTTAAAAAAGCATTCTCCGCTTTGGGTAACGGCGTGGATGTTTTTCTTCGGAGTGATCCTTTTGGCCGCTGCTGCAGTTCCTGATTTTCAAAGTGTGCAGTGGTCCGTTCCAGACGGACGACTCCTATTTGCAATGATTTATAGCATCGTAGGTGCAACCATGATTACCTATTTCTTAAATTCGTGGACGCTCACCAAGGTGAACGCTTCGTCGGTTTCGCTTTTCATTTACTTGCAACCGCTCATTGCTGTATTTAACGCATGGTTTTCGCTAAATGAAACTCCAAGTCTTCGGACCGCACTTGCGATTCTCCTTGTATTTTCGGGGGTAGGAATTGGAGCATTAAAAAAGGCATGAATACGATGAACACTCCTCAGCAGCCCGAGTCTTCTGGCACTATTTCTCCTGCCGATTTTTTTCCAAGGCTTGGTGCATTTATCATCGATTTTGTGGTGACGAACGGGGCCGAGTTTGTGGTGGAGTATGCCGCGGTCTTGATGGTTCTGCTGGTCCGTAAATATGGGATGGGGCAAGCGGGGGTTACATTTTCAAATGCGATGGATCCGCTTTTAGAGCAAGGCATTGGCTTTGTTTTTGGCTTAGGGTTTACCTATTATTATTATGTTCCGCTGCAGTTAAAATTAGGCACAACGCCGGGGAAGAAAGTGTTTTCGCTGTACGTTGTGGATGCGAACACTCATGCAAGAATTAATCGAAAGCAAGCGATTTTTCGAGTTTTAGGCTATATTCCATCCACCGTTATTTTTGGTGCGGGCTTTTTAATGGCAGCATTTCACCCGCAGCGTAAAGCCTTACACGACGTGATTGCGGGAACTCAGTGCGTGAAAATCAATTAGGCCCGATTTAAATCCCAAAGTTCTCTAGAAAATAGACGCATCTCATTCAACGTCTTCCATACTTCTGGTTGATAGCCGACCGGAGTGTCGAAGCATTCTTTCTCAATGGCCCAAAGGTGCTCGTGCAGTTGAGTAACCGCTTGTTGAAAACCTGCCGTTTTTGCAAGCTCAAGGTAGTAGTTTCGGTCAAATTGAATTTGTTCCATACGTAGTTGCCAGGATAGACGTTCGTGTTACGCTTGTAAATGGGTCATGTTTTATAAGCAATTCGCAAGGTTAGCGTTTTTTGTCGGAATTTTGTTCTTTTCTTCACAATGGAAAGGGTGGAGCAGTTTTTGCGCTTGGGGTGGCTCCAGTGGCTTACCTCCGTTTGAGGTCGAAGACGATGAATTTGTTCTTCCGCCCCTTTTGTTGAAGTATTTAGGTGGATCGGTCATCAATGTAAATAGCGGAAGCGAACGGCACGGAGTAGAAGCGGGGGAGTGGCTTGACCGCGATTCTGAGTTTAGTTTGCCCGCCCGACTCTCTATTCACGTATTGATGAATGAAACGATTCAATGGGTCGGTGGCGGAGTCCTGCAATTAAAGCTCACCCCGCGAAAATGGGCACGTCCCCTCACTCCGTACAAGATGAATTTGGAACGTGGTTTTTTAGCGGTTTGGGTGAATGCACAAAGTGCGGACGAAGGAATTGAAATTGTGACCCCGGAGCAAAAATTTATTGCGGTTAACGCAGTATTTTGGCTGAATGTGATGTCATCCAAAGTAACGGAACTCTACCTGATTCAGGGAACGGTGTTGGATTCAACCGGTAGAATTTGGAATACTAAAAAATACATGAGTTATCGGAAGGACATTAAAGCGGTTTCGGTGGACTGGGATCCAGAACCCTATAAAGTACGTATTGCGGGAGTTTTCCCCGATTTGGTTAAACTAATGGATCAAGGGGACCGAGAGTGGTCAAACGGGGGAACAAAAGAGGCATACGCAGCCATGAGAAAAAAAGGTTGGCGTAAGTCCCTTCGCAAGTACAAAAAAGCAAAGGATGAAAAAGAGTGATTGATCCAGTCTGCGGCATGGAGGTGTCTCCGGAAACGGCACCAACGGTCATCTTTGAATCCAAAAATTATTATTTTTGTTGCTCGGGATGCGTTGCAGAGTTTAACGAAAAACCAGCCTATTACCGTGACCATCCCGCAAAGCCGTTTATTTTAAAACCGGTGCAGCCGGATCATCTGGTACTGGCTGGCGATTCTGCGCGAGTGATGCACCTTTGTCCGATGCATCCCGATGTTCAAGTGATGGGCCCATCGACCTGTCCGCTCTGTGGGATGGACTTGGAGCCCGCGGAAATCCAATGGAATGAAGGCCCCGCTCCTGAGCAGTTAGAAATGATGCGAAGGGCGCAATGGTCTATTGGAATGACTTTACCCGTCCTGATCTTGGCAATGGTACCGATGGCGGGACACTCAGTCACTTACGCTCGTTTAGCGGATTGGATACAAGCTATAGTCACTACCGGAGTTGTGGTTGGGCCGGGATCGTTTGTTTGGTCAAGGGCGCTAGATTCATTGCGGAATCGAAATTTAAATATGTTTTCTTTAATCGGGCTCGGTACGGGAGTAGCCTTCGCCTATAGTTGGATTCAGCTTATCCTTGGTTCCTCTTTTTTATATTTTGAGTCGGCTGCCGCGATTATTACATTGGTGGCGGTGGGACAAGTTTTGGAATTAAAAGCGAGGGCAAAAACAGGCCAAGCGATTCGTTCATTGCTTCAATACCACCCAAAAACGGCACACCGGATTTCCAAGAACGGAGGGCAGTCGGAGTTAGATCAAGAAATCGAAATTCAGTGTATTGAAAAAAATGATCACGTAAGGGTCCTCCCGGGCGAGCGTATACCCTTGGACGGGAAAGTGATCGAGGGGCTAAGTTTCGTTGATGAGTCCATGCTGAGTGGTGAATCTGTTCCCATCGAAAAAAAAGCGGGTGACACCGTACGGGCAGGTACGTCGAATGTTCAAGGGGTTTTAAAGGTCGAGGTGAGTGAACCCGCGTCCAAAAGTTTTTTGTCCCTCATGGTGAAAAAAGTAATGGAGGCACAACGCAGCCGTGCTCCGATCCAAAAACGTGCAGATCAAGTTGCAGCGGTGTTTGTGCCGGTGGTGCTAGGAGTTTCACTCCTTACGGCCGGGGCATGGTTTATTTTAGGGCCAGACCCGAAGTGGGTTCATGCCTTGATTCACGCGGTTTCTGTGCTGATTATTGCGTGTCCATGCGCCCTAGGTTTGGCAACACCGATGTCCATCATGGTGGCAATGGGACGAGGCGCGACCCTTGGAATTTTGGCCAAGAACGCCGAGGCCTTAGAATTGCTTTCGGAAGTGGATACCGTAGTTTTTGACAAAACCGGAACCTTAACCGAAGGCCAGCCAAGGCTAACGACGATTCAGGTAAACGGATGTACCGAAAACGAAGCACTTCAATATGCGGCCTGTTTGGAGTTGAATAGCGAGCACCCCCTTGCCCGCGCTTTTTTAAGTGAGGCGCGCGCAAGAGGCCTAGATCTGTCTTTACTAGTTGATTGCTTTGAAGCACTGCCGGGCACCGGAGTGAAGGGGATCATTGGGGGCACTGTTTACTTCCTTGGGGCCACCCAACCGGTGGATGGCTATACGTCAGTGGAGCTCAGGGCCGACGTTGGGATTGGACCTACTCAATCTTTAGCAACATTTACTCTGGTCGACGCGGTAAAAGTAAACACGGCGCTTGCATTAAGTGAATTGAAAAAAAGGGGACTCACATTACAGATGTTGACCGGAGATCATTCAAACGTCGCAAATCGAATTGCAAAGGGGTTGCCGTTGGACAAAGTTCAGGCGGGAGTTTCCCCCGTTGAGAAGCTTGAAGTCATTAAAGCACTTCAAGCTGCCGGAAATAAAGTAGCGATGGTTGGCGATGGAATGAATGACAGTCCTGCTCTTGCACAGGCCAATGTAGGGATCGCGATGGGAACGGGAACCGATATTGCCATTCAGAGTGCAGGCATTACCTTGGTTCGAGGGGATTTAAAGTCGCTTATGGAAGCGATTGATTTAAGCAAAGAGACTGTGAAAAATATTCGACAGAATTTGCTCTTTGCTTTTTTCTATAACGCGATTGGAATTCCAATCGCTGCAGGAGCGCTGTACCCTACGTTTGGTTTGACCTTAAGTCCGATGTGGGCTAGTGCCGCGATGAGCTTAAGTTCGGTAACGGTGATCTTGAATGCGCTTAGGCTCTATCGGGCCAAGTGAAACCAATTTAAAAGATTCACGTCGAGTCCAGCCTCTTTAAAAATTTCAATGTCTAGCGTTCTGAGTTCTTGAATTTTTTTAAGGTTATCCGTGACCATTGGGTCGCTTGGGTAAAGAGTAAGTTTATTAATCCCAGCCAACGCGCTTAAGAATTTGGAATGGGTTGCCGCTTTGACATATTTACTGGGCGAACTTTGCATTAAGTTCGTGTAAATAAAAAACCACTTTTCCCGTAGTGTATTCAGCGTTTCTATCGCTTGTGTTGTGGAAGGTGTCGGCTGTGCCGGCAAGTAGAGGGGATTTAGAACATGATCTAAGGCCTGAATTTTTTGGCGTCCAATTTCAATGAGCTGTGCCCATTCTAAGGGATTAAGTTTGGGGAGTTGGTGCGATAAATAATCTTCCGAGCGTGAACTCAGTTTTTTCAAAACGGGAAAATCTTCGAAGGCCGTGCGTTGCGCTACCGCTTGATATTCTAACGTCAGCTCTTGGTACCGATTGTTGTAGGTGAGGACAAAGGGAGTGTAGAGATCCTCACTGATGTGATTTGTTAGAGTTGAAATTTCGGTGATGGCATTGGACCTTTGACTTTTTAGAGTT
>CAIMNF010000449.1 GCA_903842755.1 Oligoflexia bacterium | reverse complement strand
TGTTTCGTTGGTCCAAATTGCACGATTGGTGAAGGCACGGTTTTGTTTCCGGGGGTGACACTTTATGAAAAGACCATTCTTGGAAAGCGTTGTCGCATTCATGCAGGTGCGGTAATAGGTGCAGATGGATTTGGCTATTCACAAATTTTAAAAGAGGGGTTGCCGGTCGGTCATCAAAAAATTTACCACTTGGGCAATGTTGTGGTCGGCGATGAGGTTGAGGTGGGTGCAAATTCGTGTATAGACCGGGGGACTTTAGGGAGTACCGTTATTCATCGTCAGGTCAAAATCGATAACCAGGTTCAAGTGGGGCATAATTGTGAAATTGGAGAAGGGTCGATTTTGTGTGGCTGCGCTGGCATGGCGGGCAGTTCAACTCTTGGAAAATTTGTGATGGTTGGGGCACAATCGGGGACGGGTAATCAGGTTCATGTGGGAGATTATGCAAAGCTTGGAGCGTACACGGGCGTTTCGAAAGACCTTGAGGCTGGTGCCGAAGTGATGGGAATTCCTGCCCGAAAACTTGGTGAGTTTTTCAAAGTTTTAGCCGTGCAAAATAAACTAATTAGGGGAAAAAGGAAAGCAAGCCATGAGTGAGACTCCCTCCGTCGTTCAACCGTTCGTTTTAGATCAACGGAAGATTCAAGATTATTTGCCGCATCGGTATCCGTTTTTATTAGTGGATCGTGTTTTAGAAATTAGTGGGCCCCCGGATTTGGATAACGATGATCCTAAAACCAAAATGGGCGTAAAAGTGACCGCGGTTAAAAACATTTCCGTTAATGAGCCTCATTTTCAAGGTCATTTTCCCTTAGTTCCCGTGATGCCTGGCGTGTTGATTTTGGAGACGATGGCCCAAGTTTCTAGCTTTTCGCTTTATCCCCAAGTGATGCGCAAGCGGGTGCATCAGCCAGATTTTAAATTTCAAACCGTTTTAGTGGGGGTGGATGAGGCGCGCTTTCGCGTTCCCGTAGTGCCCGGAGATCAATTAATCATTGTTTCCGAAATGACCGGTTGCCGTAAAACGCTTTGCACTTATTTTTGCAAAGCTTTCGTACAGGACAAGTTAGTGGCGGAAGCAAAAATTCTTGCAAACTTAATTCCAGATCATGAAAAGAAGGTGTTTTAATGAGCCAGAATCAAACGACTATTCACGCATCGTCTTTGGTGGACCCGCGGGCGGAGCTTGCGGAAGGGGTGACGATCGGCCCGTTTTGCACGGTGGGGCCTCACGTAAAGCTCGGAAAAGGATGCAAGTTGATCAGCCATGTGGTCATCGATGGCCATACAACCATTGGAGAGAATAATTTATTTTATCCGTTCTCGGTCATCGGTGGCGCGCCTCAAGATTTAAAATATAAGGGTGAGCCGACCGAGTTATGGATTGGGAATGACAATACCATACGGGAAAGTGTGACGTTAAATTTAGGTACGGTTCAAGGCGGGGGAAAAACGGTTCTAGGAAGCCATAATTTAATTATGGCTTACGTTCATTTTGGACACGATGTGCACGTCAACAATCACTGTGTGATTGCGAATGCGGCATCCCTTGCGGGTCATGTTCTGGTGGACGATTACGCGATTTTAGGGGGGATGGTAGGAGTCGCGCAATTTATGAAAATTGGAAAATATTGCTACATTGGGGGAATGGCCTCCATCGATCGAGATATTCCACCCTTTTCGATTGCGGTCGGATCTAGGCCGTGTGAAATCAAAGGCGCAAACATCGTAGGCCTAAGGCGTAAGGGCTTTCGGGCAGATGCGATTTCCGTCATCATCGAGACGATCAAACTTTGGAAACGACCCGACGTTAACCGCGATCAATGCTTATTGGAAATCGAGTCTCAATATGGGGAGAGTGCGGAAGTCATTGAATTTGTAAATTTTATTAGAAAGAGTGAGAACGGTTGCATTAAATGAAAATTTTTGTCTCTGCAGCTGAAATCTCGTCAGATATTCACGCAGCGGCAATTCTTCAGGGATTGATTGAAAAAGCGAAGCGAAGCGGAGAGCCCATTCAAATCGTTGGAATTGGCGGTCCTTGTGTACGCAAATTGCCCCATTTTGAGTGTATTGAAATGGCGGAAAACCTTCGAGCCATGGGCATTGGGGAAGTCCTAGGGAAAATTTTTTTCATCCGTTCTACGTTGAAAAAACTAGTCCAACGATTTGAAACGTTTAAGCCCGATCTTCTGCTTACGTTTGATTACCCCGATTTTCATTTGCGCTTCTTAAAAGCGTTGAACAAAAGAAATCATGATTCGGACGAGTATCAAAAGGTTTTAAAAATTTGTGCCATTCCGCCAAAGATTTGGGTCTGGCGCGCGTCCCGGATTCACCAAATTCGAGAACTTTACGACGCCGTACTGGTGGTCTTTCCATTTGAACGCCATCTTTATGAAAAGAATGGAATTCCAGTTCTTTATGCGGGTAACCCACTCGCCGCTCAGCTCCCCTTCCAACTGTCGCAGGTTAATGCCATTGAACGCTTGGGGGCTGAACGTTGGATTCGGCAAGGATATTACCCGGTAGCAGTATTGCCGGGAAGCCGAGAGGGAGAACTGAAATACCATCTTCCCGTCATAAAAAAAACGTTGGAGCTATACTCCACGATGGTGTCGCAGAAAGTTTTAGCTTTAGTACCGCTTGCGCCCGGATCCAATCTAAAGAAAGTTCGCGAACACTTAGTGGACTCGGACCAGGTAAAGTATTGTGTCGTGGAGGGGTTCTCAGAGACCTGTCTCAAAGCAGCGCACGTGGGATTGATCAAATCGGGAACTTCGACACTTGAGGCTGTATTATTGGGCGTTTTTCCGGTGATTTTTTATAAAATGAACTTTTTAAGTGAATGGGTTTTTCGGCTATTTATTCGGTACGTCGGGCCAGTGGGGCTGCCGAATATTTTACTGGGGATTAAAAAAAGGTCCGAGTGCATCTTCCCGGAGTGGCTCGGTCCGCAAGCGACTCCTGAAAATTTGGCCAAGTCCTTGATCGATGCCCAACAGAAAGACGCACTACCCTCTGCGCTGGCTCTACGTAAAATGTTAGTCCCCAGCGGTGATCTTACGGGCACGCAAACCACACGCGAGATCGCGGATCAACTCCTGCTCTGGTGTAAAAAGAAACCGTTTAAGCGAAGTCCAGCACCTCACTCCCTGGCCGTAGGTGCGTTGTCCTGGGGATGGTCGGTTCTTAATTTGTTAAGACGGAAATTTATTTTTCAATTTGGAAAATTGCCCTCGCTGCCCCTTTCTCCCAGTGTTCTCATTGGAAATTTACAGGCGGGTGGAAGTGGAAAAACTCCGGTTCTCAAAGCTCTAGCTAGGCACGCAATCCATCACGGGTTAAGGGTTGCAATCCTTACCCGGGGCTATAAAGGAACTCCTTCGGACAAGCCCCGATTGATCAAGCCGCACCAGGTGCCCGTAAGTGCGAAGCACTATGGAGACGAAGTAGCCGAACTTCAAGAGGCGTTACCCGAAGCAGTGATTGGAGTAGGTCCGGATCGAATCCTTTCTGCCCAATGCGTAAGCGATTGGGCAGAAAAGAGTGAGATGAAGATTGATCTTTGTTTTTTAGATGACGGCTTTCAAAATTTAAAGTTTAAGGCCGATTATCAAATTTTGTGTGTGACTGATCTTCTGCCCAGTCAAACGGTATATCGAGACTTTAAATCTCAGGCCCATCATGCGGATTTGATCATCGGAACTAAAGGATTGGATTTAGAATATTTTGAATGTTTTGCTCCTCGATTTGCACGCGTCCACTGGCTTACCGAAAACTTACCTCGACTGCCGATCCACCTCCTGACCGCATTAGGGGACCCGAGAGAAGTTGAAGACTATTATCGACAGCAAGGCGTAACGATTCTTCATTCGATCCGGCTTGGGGATCATGCGCCGTTCGAAACTGCAGCCGTCAAAAAATTGATTGAAGAGGCAGCAGAAGAGGGCGCGCTACTTGCGGTCACGCAGAAAGATTTTATGAAGTTGAGAGAATTGGGATTTCAGGTATATAAAGGACCCCTTTCCGAGCTCGAACAACCAAAGGCGAACCAAATTGCCGTTTTAAGGCGCGAAGCGGATGTAAAAGAACTTTTTAAACGAATACTTAAACGATAGACTAAAGAGAATGATGAATGCCACTGCTGCACGAACCGCTCGTTTCTCTTTTTTTACTTTTTTTGTGCTTAGTTTAGGTCAGGGATTGTTGGGCTGCTCTAGCTCAGGGCCGTTGCAAAAGTTTGATGATCACGATTTAAGTCAGGGGGTTGCAGCCGACATTGCCAAAAAATTTGAAGTCAAAGATGACGTTCCAGTAGCGGCCGCCTCGCCAGTGCCCCCTCAAAGTGCGCAGGCGCCCGAGACGAATCGAAAAAAACGGAAGAAAAAGCTCCATAAAAAAGACGTGGAGGCGACGGTGAAAAAAACAGAACCTCAAAAAGTGACCGCGGAGGTCCCACCCTTACGGCGACAAGATCCCATGCCTTTTACGGTGGGTGAAAAGTTAGAGTATGCGATTCGATATATTGGCGTTACTGCGGGAGTTTTTAATATGGAGGTATTACCTTTTAAAGAAATAGAAAATCGAAAGGTCTATCACTTTGAAGGCCGAGCGAAGACGATTAAAATTTTTGAGCTCGTTTACCGAGTGGATGATCAATTAGAAAGTTACTGGGATTATGATGGGCTTTTTAGTTATCGATTTACAATGAATTTGGATGAGTCTAAGCAGACCAGAAACGTGGTCGAGTTGAACGATTACGATCAAAAAAAATGTTTTTACTGGGACCGCGTAAATCATGTCGAAAAAGGAAAGAGCGAAAAGCGAGAAGAGAACACGATTCCACTGTGGTCACAAGACGTACTATCGGCAATTTATTACGTAAGGGCGTTGATTCTTCCGGATCAACCGGGCCAGGAAGTTCGGTTTCCAACCACTCTGGATGGAAAGCCTTGGGAAGTAGCGATTCAGTTTGAAAAGAAGGGAAAGGTTTGGGCAAACGGTAAGGACAATGAGGCCAACATTTATAGGCTGGATACTTATGAAAACGGCGTACTTAAAAATAAAAATAATACCATTTGGATATCAAATGATGAACACCGATATTTGTTACGAATCGAAGCAAAAGTAAAAGTCGGTTCATTTGCAATCGCCTTAGATAAAGTTTTATGAAGCGCATTCTGGTGAGAGCCCCGAATTGGATTGGGGATCAAGTAATGGCCTACCCGTTTTTTCGTTACTTACGCGATCAATACCCCAAGGCATGGATTGGTGTGGTCTGCACCGAGTGGGTGCGAGACATCCAATTTCGCGGTTTTGTGGACGAAGTCTTTGTCATTCCAAGGAGTAAAGGCGATTCGCTTTTCAAAGCCTATCGAAAAATAAAAATACTTTCGGCAAAAATCAAGCAAAGCGGGGAATGGGATTTAGGAATCGCCTTGCCCAACTCTTTTGGTTCGGCCTTACTTTTGAAACTTGCAGGCGCAAAAATAAGACGGGGCTACGACACGGATGCCCGGGGCTTTCTTTTAAGTCAAAAGATGAAGTGGAATAATAGTCGAGACATCCATCGTACGGAAGCCTATGGAAATTTACTTGAAAAAAAAGCGCTCCCTGAATTTGATCTTCGGGACTATTGGAGAGCGTCGTCCGAGAGCGCGTTTGATCCTATTTTCCACTGGCCCGATGTAGTACCACTAGAGCCACCGGCAGAAGATTATGCCGTAATTGCACCGGGCGCTATGGCCGATTCAAGGCGCTGGTCGGCAAGTAAGTTTGCGGCTTTAATTCCGCTGATTGAAGATCGTCACCGATTGAAGTCCGTCATTGTCGGAGGTCCTGCTGAAAAGGAGATCGCAAAAAAATTTGCGACCATGGGGCTGCCGATTTTCGATTACACTGCGAAAGGGAGTGTTTCTTCGCTTTGGAAAATATTTAGAAGGGCCAGGTTTACGGTGTGTAATGAGTCTGGGCTAGCGCATGTTGCATCATTTTGTGGGAGCCCTATCCATATTATTTGTGGAGCGGCTGATCCCAAGCGAACTCAGCCGATTGGTCCGGGGCCAGTGAAGGTTACATTTAATCCGGTACCCTGCTGGCCGTGCGAGAAAAATGTCTGTCGGTTAGAAGGACCTAGTCGCAATCAGTGCTTAAATGGAATTATGCCCGAAGCGGTGGTGCGGGAATGGTAAGGGAGCCGCAAGTCTTATTTATCCAATTATCGATGGGGTGGGATGAGGATGAGCAATTGTTTCTTGAGGATGTGGTTGCCTTAAATCAACAACAGATTCAGTGGCGAGTGATTTGTATCAAAGGAAGCCCAATCCATGAACAGTTATTGCAGTTTGGGCAGAATAAAATTTTACTTCTGGAGCGTCAGCCGAGAACCTTTTTTGACCAAGATTTGCGAAAGTCGATGTCGGATCAAATTCTGGCAGGATCAAATGTGATTCACGTCCTAGAGAGCGATTGGCTTGGATCTATTTTGCCTTGGCTTTTTCGTTTTCGTGAAATTCCGGTAGTGGTCAGTGAAGGACCTAAAGTTAAAAAGCGATGGACCCATTGGTTTCAATCCTTTTTTTATGTTCGAGTCGACGCAATGCTTGTTCCGACACTCAGCTTAAAACGTCGCATTCAAGCAATGCGTCCGGTGCTTGATAAAAAAATAAGAGTGATTCACCCAGGGTTAGACCTGACGATATTTAACCCTGAGCATTTTGATTTCACCGTACTCCGCAAGAAGTGGGGAATTGAGCCTAATTATTATTTGGTGGGGATGTTGGCCTCGCCCGAGTATAAAAAAGCTCAAGGAACGTTTATTAAGGCCGCTGCCAGTTTTTTAAGAAACGAAGAACTGGCGCGCCGAACCAAATTTATCATTGTGGGGTTTAATCAGGAGGGCAATGAAGACCTGATTGAATTGATTAATCAATTCCATCTTCAAGATCAGATTATCTTAGCACCCGAAGAAGATTCCATTCCTAAAGTGCTCGGCACACTCGATGTTTTTGTGATGCCGTCCAATAAGGCCATATTTGGACTTCAAGCGATTGAGGCCTTGGCCATGGGTACGCCCATCCTTTGTGCTTATGGACCGGATTCGAGTGAGTGGATCGGAAGTTCCCAAAGTGGGTTGCTCATGCGTTCGGGCGACTCATTTGACCTGCAACGAAAATTAAGAATGATTCTAGAAGACCCCGAGGAGTTGAAAGTAATGGGCAGGCGGGCCGCAAATCACGCGCGGGATTTTTATGACCGAAATAAGCGTACCTCTCGTCTTTTAGAGATTTATGAAAGGGTTTTAAAGAGACGCGCACTCTAATGGCCAAGGTGCTGCTACCCATTTACCTTAATCAAATCCATGACTAAGTAAAAAGACGACCTCATTATTTTTATTTCTTTACTTCAATTAAATTAGTTGATACGCCCTTCCTTAAGAGTAAAGGGAGTTTGAGATGAAAAAGGATAAAATTAGATTTTCCAGGTTCCGGACCACGAGAGGCG
>CAIMNF010000448.1 GCA_903842755.1 Oligoflexia bacterium | reverse complement strand
TTGGCCTGATATTCGTGAATATTCATTTAGTTCAGTCCCAGCCGTTTCATGTCGTCAACTAACCCCTTAACGGCACCTGCCGATTTTTCGAACATTCCCTTTTCTTCTGCATTTAGCTCTAGAGTGGGAATTGCTTCGATTCCTTTAGCGCCTAATTTCGCTAAAACACCGACAAACAAATCATTCACCCCGTATTCCCCTTTTAAGAGAACCGCACAAGGTAAAATGCGCTTCTTATCGCGCACAATGGATTCGACCATTTGCACGGCCGATGCCGCTGGAGCGTAATAAGCGGACCCGGTTTTTAAAAGTTCGACAATTTCGGCTCCACCCTTTCGGGTACGATCCACGATTTGATCAATCTTTTCTTTCGACAACATTTGTTGCAAAGGAATGCCGCCCACAGAAACGTAGCGAGGCATTGGAACCATAGTGTCGCCATGACCACCGAAAACAAATGCTTGTACATCTTCCACACTCGTCTGAGTTTCCATCGCAATAAACGATCTGAAGCGAGCGCTATCCAGAACTCCGGCCATCCCAATGACGCGTTCCCGTGGAAAGCCCGATGCTTGAAGTGCAACGTGGCACATAGCATCCAGTGGATTCGAAACAATAATCAACACACAGTTCGGAGAATATTTAGCAACGTTCTGCGCACATTCTTTAACAATCTTTGAATTAGTGGCCAGCAAATCATCGCGACTCATGCCGGGCTTTCGCGGAAGTCCGGCGGTGATAATGACGACGTCCGAATCTTTAGTTAAGGAGTAATCGCTCCCGCCTTGTAGGCCAGAGTCAAATCCTTCGACCGGAGAGGCTTCGAAGAGGTCTAGAGCTTTTCCTTTAGCGGCATCTCCGTTGATATCGATCAGTACGACATCGCCAAGCTCTTTGCTTGCAGCCCAATGTGCACACGTTGATCCTACAAATCCTGCCCCTATTACTGATATTTTAGAACGACGATTCGTTGCTGACATACAGTTTCCTTTCAGATTGATGTTTTGAATCTATAGTGAAAAATTAAAGGTTTAAAGGAGAATTTCCAATCAAACCATAAATTGACTGAAAGAAACATTTCTTGATTAAAAAAATCAAGTACCGTGAGCAAGAACTTTTTGGATGATCTTCAAGCCGCGCATCAAGTCATCTTCAGTAATGACCAACGGGGGCGCAAATCGAATTGCATGAACGTGTGTTTGTTTTGCGAGAAGACCCTCGGCAGCCAGGTCGTAGCAAACATCCACTGCTGTTCTTTTCTCTTGCGGATGCCCCGCTTTGGTTCCATGGGGCTTTACAACAATTGCGTTGAGTAGGCCTTTTCCTCGGATCAATTCAATCCAGGGAGAGTGCAGGGCTTTCAGTTCTGCTCGAAAAATTTCACCTAATTTCATCGCGCGATCCGCTAATTTTTCATCGAGCAACACCTCAACCGATGCTCGCGCAACGGCGCAGGCCAATGGATTTCCCCCAAACGTTGAGCCATGTTCGCCCGGTTTTAAGGTCAGCATAATTTCGTGCGTGGTCAATACTGCCGAAACTGGC
>CAIMNF010000447.1 GCA_903842755.1 Oligoflexia bacterium | reverse complement strand
TACTATAGTATCTATTCAAATTATGAATAGTGACAGCGTATGGAGTTAAACCACCTTAAGTATTTTTATACGGTTGCAAAAGAGGGCAGTTTTACACGCGCCTCGCGGGTGTTGCGAGTCCAGCAGCCGACCCTCAGTAAAATGGTTCGGCTGCTCGAAGAAGAGCTCAGTCTTGTTCTTTTTGATCGCCATAAAAAAGGGGTGAGGCTTACTCCCGCTGGCCAAGAGGTTTTCTTGAATTGCGAGCAAATCTTCAATCAAGTTGATGAAATTCGCTCGCGTTCATCTTATTTAAAAAGTGAACTCGGCGGTCCTTTGGCCTTTGGCGCTACCGATTCGGTGGCCACCTATCTGATTCCAAGTTACCTGAACGAGTTTTTAAAACTTCACCCGAAGGTGGTTCCGTCTATTTTTTCGGGCAGCTCGAATTTGGTGTGTGAAGAAATCCGGTCCGAAAAAATTGATTTTGGAATTTTCTTTACGGTCCCCGATCAACAAGGCTTTGAAATTAAACAGCTTGCGGTAGTGCCGTTTCATTTGGTGATTTCATCGGCTCATGTTCAAAATAAAACAACGCTCCAAACATTAATTATTTCGCGCGATATTGACTACCCCAAACGGCGTTTGTTTCCGGTCATGGAAATGTTGAAAAAAAATCAAGTCAGCTTAGTCGAGAATTTAAAAACAGCCATCACGTGCAATAATTTAGATGCTCAAAAGGAAATGGCCAAACAAGGTTTAGGGGTGGCATTATTGCCCGAATTTATGGTTCTTTCTAGCTTTCAAAACGGAAACTTAACGGCCTTTTTGCCGAAAAAGAAATTCTCGTATTCCTTAAATTTGGTGACCCGTAAAGGAAAAGTGCTTTCGCAGAATGCGCTGCGGTTTTTGGAGTTGGTGAAGCAGAAGGTGCAGACTTAGGCGTTTTTTCGCTCCGTTTGCATGAGTTTATCCCAAAATAGAAAATACAGTCCATAGTTCCCCCTGTAGAACTGGTGGTGCTGATTGTGGCGGGTCGAGGTATTTAACCAGCGGCCCCAAAATGATTGTTGAATAGACGCGGGGAGAATCTCAATGCTCAAGTGACCATAAACGTTATAAACAAGCGAAAATAGGCTAAAAAATAAAAGGACCTTTTGGTGAAGCGGGATCAGGAACACAATTGGCACGATCCAAATCATTTCAAGGATCGCCTCTAAGGGGTGGAATGCTTGAGCTGCCAGTGGCGAAGGGTTGGTGGAAAGGTGGTGAACCTGATGCACATGATTAAAAAATTTTGGTAAGTGGACGAGCCGATGCATCCAGTAAAAGTAAGAGTCGTGGACGAGGGCCAAGCACGGAAAGCTTGCCGCTAGCCAAAGAATACTGTGGTCGCTCATCGACGAATAGATTTTCGTCAGGGGGCGCACTGCCGGGTTAAAAATTGCTCCAATGAGGGCGCCATAAATAATAAAAGTAAATGTGGAGTATTGAAGCTCCCGAATCAAATCAGCCCGGCGAAGGGCAGCTTTTTGGATTTGGTGTTTTTGGATCCATGCGGGCTTGGACTTCTGGATAAAAAGAGTGGCGCCCCCCGCGATTAATCCGTAACGAAGAGCTTGAAACACGGAAAGAATAAAAAAAGAGAAGAGGTAATCTTTTAGAAAGGTCATGCCCAGAGGTTACTCCAGTTTTGAGTGAGTTTCAGCAGATTTATAAATTAGTTTAGTTTATTAAAAGAAGGGGCGCTTGTGTTGACAGAAGTAAAATAATCAACTATAGTTCCCCTTATGAAAACGATCAAAATAATTGCCTGCGGTTTGGTTTTTGTGATGGCTCTGGCGGAGTTCAGTGACTCGGCAAACGCTTCGACGTTTGAACAAGCGGTTCAAAGTGTGGCGCAGTACATGTCCACCCGAAGCGCTGAAATCTATAATGTTCCCTTTTATCCTTCGCGGGATCAGCTGATCCTTTTTTTGAGCCAAATAAAGGTCGAGGGCTCCACCGCGCCAGACGGGGTCGTTCAGCGACCGCGTTGGATAAAGAAGTCTACCGACACTTTGGGAATTGCCTGTAAAGATCGTAAGGCAACACTAAATGACCTAAAGACTTGCGACGAAAAAGTCATCATGGTGAATTCTAGCTTTTTCAATCGGGGCAGACTAGATCAGGGGCAGTGTGGTGGAGATCACCGAATGGAAAAAAAGATCGCGCTATTGATTCTGGATGCGTTTTTTTCTCAAAGTAACCGGTTTGATCTTACGCAAGTCAAGGAAGTTACGGTTGCGAAGCTCACCTCTCTTCAGGCATCCAAAAACAGTGGTGAAGTAAGTCCGCTGGGTAGTTGTAGCGTTATTCCTAGTGAAATTCTGAAGTAAGCGCTAAGCTTTTTAGGAATGGTCAAAAGTTGGTTATGGGGAATCGTCTTTTTTGCGGCGAGCTTCGCGTCTGGGGGTGTCCTCAGTCAACAAGAACTCAGTAAGCGGCAGACTGCTTTGGCGGAAACCTATCGCTACCTTGCGTCCACCTTTCCCAAAGCGCTTTTAAATCCGCGAATGGACATTTGGCTCCAACACGAGCACTTTTCTAAGCCGCTCTTTTTAAGAGTGGAACAAGAAATTGATCGAAGGGCAAATGCTCCGCTTTCGTTAGCGGAATTAGAATTTCAGTTCCCCGACTCCGAAATGGATTGTGGCCGCGCCGACGAACTCGGGGTCGCGCTCACCGTCACTGCCTATACGTCGCGCGATAAAAAGATTCATTTTTGTAATTCCTTTTTCAGGCGCAGCTTAAACGATCGCGCCGAAACGTTGCTCCATGAACACATCCACGTTGCAGGAATTATTGAAGAGTGTGAAACGGAAGCGGTAGCCTTCCTGACGTTTTATGCAGCCGGAACACCGACGAACCCCTCCTACTTGCAGCGCTGCGCTTCGTTTAGGAGTTTTTTTAAGCTTTTACTAGAAAGCGACGCAAAAAATGCAGATCGCTTAAAGGCAGAAGTGAAACTGATTCCCGGAAAAGTCCTCGCGGTGGGGGCAAATACTTCGGCAATTTTAAATCAAAAACGGGCCATCAGCATTGAGTGGTGTGAATTAAAATTTAAAGCGGATGAAAAACGAACTGCTGAATTTCAAACTTTAAAATTTATTGAAATGGATCGTTCTGAAAAAGTAACCGTTCGCTATCGTTTTGAGGACTCGTTGGGGCGTGGAGTCGAATTGGTCTGCGCAGCTCATGTGATCCTTACGGTTGGAAAATTAGCCGCCTTTGGGATTTTGCTCTAATCACTCATCTTTCGTTTATTCAACGGTGACGGACTTCGCCAAATTCCTGGGCTTATCAATGTTTCGTCCTAACGCCTGCGCGCAACCATAGGCAATTAATTGTAATGGAAGCGCAGTCAAAATGGGTAAAGTGCCCCACGAGCTTACCGGTAACCCAATAAACTCATGCGCAAGTTTTTTTAAGTTTTCATCGCCCTCGGTGCCAATCACCACAAGATGTGCGCCCCGTGCTCGAACTTCTTCGATATTGGAAATCGTTTTTGAATAGAGCTCGTCCTTTGGCGCGAGAGCAATAATGCTCACGGAAGAATCGATGTAAGCGAT
>CAIMNF010000446.1 GCA_903842755.1 Oligoflexia bacterium | reverse complement strand
GCTTTGGTTGTAAAAAAACCGGCGATGCCATCAATTTTATGATGGATCTGCATAGCTTGAGTTTTGAAGAAGCGTGCGAAGACCTTGCGGAAAAAGTTTCGCTCCCGTTACCTCAGGCAACGACCTCAACAGCGGAAGAACGCGCTCAGTTCCAACGGCGCGCTAAAATTCAACAATCGGCGCGCCTGAATCATTTTGTTGCGCTAAAATATTATCATCAAAACTTGCTGCAAGGCGCAGCAAGTCCACTGTACCAAGAGGCGCGCGAGTACCTTAAAAAGCGCGGAATTGGACTTCAAACTCAAAAGGATTTTCAAGTGGGAGTGGCCTCTTCGCAAGCGGATGGAGCGGCTCAGTTTTTGATTCAAGCAAAAGCTCCGCTCGAACTGGCCCGCGAGATGGGGCTCATTCGTCCTTCGCAGAAGCAAGCGGGCGATTATGATCTATTTAGGGAGCGAATTTTGTTTCCCCTCATTGATATTCGGGGACGGGTCTGCGGTTTTGGGGGCCGAATTTTGCCCTCGTGCGATCACAAGGAACTTCCCAAGTATTTAAACTCAACGGAAAGCGACTTGTTTTCAAAATCGCGCTTTTTATACGGCCTTTTTCAGGCCAAGCGCGCCCTCCGGGAGACGGATGTTGCGATTGTGGTTGAAGGTTACTTTGACGTCATTGCGCTCCATCAAGCGGGATTTCAGAATACCGTTGCAACCTGTGGGACTTCTTTGACCGAGGATCATTTAAAGACGCTGACTCGTCTCGTTAAGAAAGTGATCATTTTCTTTGATCGTGATTCGGCAGGGATTAATGCCACGGTGAAGGCAATGGAAGCGGCCTTAAAGATGGGGATAATTGTTTACGGGATTCCGTTTGAAAGCACGCTTGATCCTGATGAGTTCTTGCTCAATGGATCTGTCGAGAAACCCGTTGAAAAAATGCAGGCCATGATTCAACAAGCGTTTCCCATTTTGGATTCGATGATTGAAATTGAACTTAAAAACTCAGAAGGTCAAATCGAGCTGCGCACACAAGCCATCAAGCGCATTACGGCCTGGCTTGAGCTTTATACGGATCCGGTCGGCAAGTCGCTCCGGGTGGATCAGTTAATTAAAAAGTGGGAAATTCCGCCAGCTTCCCTAGGTGCACTTGCACCAAGGCCCGTCCAAAGTTTAAGCCGCCCGCAGCCCACTGTTGCTGGCAAAGCGCCCGCCCGGGGACCAACACCGATGCCCTTACCGCAAGGCCAAGCGCGACCTCAAGCACGGCCACCTGCCCGACCTAAAATAAGTCCTTCCGATCGGGACCTCGTGCAATATTTGATTCAATTTGAATCGTTTGGTGCTCAATTTGTAGCCGCAAAACAACAGTTACCTGAAAAAACTACACTCTCTGATTTATTTACTGACACCGAAATCCGAAACTGGGTTCGTCGAATCGAGTCAGACCCGGTGGGGTATTCGAAATTAAAATTGGCCCCAGAGACCTGGTTAGGCGATGGGATTTCCCAAGAGTTGCGTACAGTTATGATGGAAGGCTTACTGCGGGAATCGGTGGCGGGCGAGGGGGAGCAGCTTGAAGCTTTATTAAAAAAAGCTACGTTCAAAGTTTGGGCACAACTTTCGCATGAAATGAGAAGGAAGATGGTCGAGGCCGAAACTAGCCAAGATATGAAAAACTTTGAGGAATTATCAAAACAATTCCTTGACCTACAGAAAAAACTAAAGGAATTTGAAGACTCATATGTCACAGGAAAAACTACGTGAACCGCAAGCGCAAAGTAAATTTAACCGAAATCATAAAGACATCAAAAAACTATTGGACTTAGGCGTTCAACGGGGCTTTTTGTCGTATGTAGAAGTACACGAGTTGCTTCCCGCTGAGCTGGTTGCCGCGGAAGACATTGATGAAATTATGGTCATGCTTGCGGAAAACGAGATCGAAATTACCGATGGCCGCAAGCGGTTTGATGAAGAAGAAGGCGAAGAGGGTGAAGACTCCCTATTAGAAGATTTTGCAGCCCCCGAAGCCGCAGCGACCGAAGAGTTGCAATCGGACGAATCGGGTGACTTGGTCTCTACTGCCGAATACGCCAAGGGGACGGACCCGGTTAAACTTTATTTGAAAAAAATGGGCTCGGTTTCGCTCTTAACTCGCGAAGGCGAAGTGGAAATTGCGAAGCGAATTGAAGAAGGGGAACTTGAAATTCTCCGCGCTTTGCTCGCGTCCCGGTTGGGCACGATGGCGATTGTGGAGCTAGGAGAGCGCCTAGAAACTGCAAAAACAAAAGTAAAAGATGTGATCCGTGGTGTGGAAGATGAAGTTTCCCCGGAAGACGAAAAAGAATATTT
>CAIMNF010000445.1 GCA_903842755.1 Oligoflexia bacterium | reverse complement strand
TGGGTTTTACCCATCAATCGTCACACTTGTTATCTTAATTTCAGGTCCAAACTACGACGATCGAGCGCGGACAGCACAGCGAAGTGATCATTATTTATTTTGATTAGGGCAATGCGCTGTACTTTCTAAATCCTTGCATTTACTGGAATCGATTTCCTTACATGAGTATCTGCAAGTTGAACTATCCTTGCTACCGCTCGCTGCAAAATTGTAGCGCTGTTCGAGGTCATTCTTAGGATAGTCGTCGACTTTATCGACGGAAAAAATGGTCATTTTTCTAAAGTTAACTTCATGCCCGGGTCTGCCAACAGTTTTTGGGACACTACCTAAAATACTTTCAGGAATTTTTACTGGTTTATTGGAAATTTGCTGTTTCAAAGATTCGGCAGACCAAGGAAACTGGGAATAAATAGTTTGATCAATATCTGAAGCGTTTAAACTATTCAGTAAACTTGAAACCACATTTTGTGAATTATGATGAGAAAGTTCAGGATTCAAACTTTGAATTTGATCTCCATGGTCACCACGATAGTGCCCATCAAAATCCTTTCCTAGAGGATCTTGAGTTGTATTGATCAGTGTCCAGCTTTTATCATCCTGTGGGTCAAGCTTCACCATAACGAAAACGTGTCCCGATGCACCGTTTTGATAATCAAACCGTCTTAGCTTCTTTTTTTGACTAGGACAAAGCATTACTAAATCATCATCGGTAATCGAAGACACAATTCGGATTCGATCTGCTGAAATTCCAGAAGCTTGAAGTAACTTACCAAAACTAAGCGCATAGGTGCCGCAAGCCCCGCCACATCTATTTCTTAGCATTTCTTCGGGAGTTCTAAGTCCATCTATCTCATAACCATTTTTGAATTTTCCTGGTTTGTTTGGTCCATGACTAATAGAACAACGATCATCAATTCGCTTTTTTGATTCAGCATCCAATCTTTCATATTCAGTAGGTCCATGAGATTGGTCGGGATCGAATGAGCCAAGATAATTATTGTGGTTCAATAACCATAGCAATTTTGAGATCCGAACCTGAATTGCGTCGTTGGAGCTTATGTCAGCCTTTTTCAAAGCATAACCAATAGGATCTTTTTGAGACGAGTCGAATTCTATCTGCGCGTTACTTTTACCGTTGTTGAAAGTATTCAATTCCTGCGATAAAACAAGCGTAGGCCAAAAGCAGAATAAAAATGAAAATTGAATAAATTTCATACTCTGCTTTCTTTTAAAAATGTACCCAAGACAACCATCACTCATCCTTCAATCAGTTTAAAATACAAATCGAATTAACACAAACAGGTGTTCCGTGGGACAAAAGATCTTTGCGATCACCGGTTACAATATATTGAGCGCCACCATCAACTGCACACTCTAGAACTCGATTATCTCCGGGGCACCTTGGAATCGCATTAATAGTGGATGTTGGGACTACGATGGTGGACCTCTCGAAAAAAGGTTCGGTTAAAATAACAGCTTCATCACCACTCAGACCAAATTTCTTTGAGCGAATGACTCTTTCAATTTCACTGATGAGAGGTGCAGATAGAAGATGACCCAAACCTCCGATAAATAGCCGCTTTAACCACTTTGTAGGGAACTCCACCAAAAAGCAGACCTGAAATCACAATGTTGGTATCGATAACGGCCCGAATCAAGCACGCTTCCTTATTTTTCCGATTTCAGCTTCAACATCCGAAGCCTTTAACCCCTTTTTGCTCAAGCGTTTAGTTACCTTTGATCGAGTGGCTTCAAACTCTTGCAATGTTATGTATTGACGTACCGCATCACGAATATACTCACTAATCGTTCTGTGCTCAGCCTCGGCATGTTGCTGAATTTCAGTTTCAAATTCGGGTGGAACAGAGAAAGCAATTACCTTTGTAGTCCTCATCGCGAGCACCTCCATCCTTATACTAATCAATTATACTTAGTTATACTAGGTATAATTTAACTCACTGATTTTATTTGGCGTTCTGCCGCACAAATCCTGTAAAAATTGGTTCGAGCACTTTAGTGTCTTCCGCACCATCTTTTGAACTCAACTTAATCCATTTAAAATGTTTGTGTTTCCGAAAGCGAGTTCAAGCGTCACGGCCGGGGACCTGAAAAATAGCTGCTTCGCACTTGCCTCGGAACACAGCAGCTACTGTAGTTTCATCCGGAATGAGGAAGTGAAATACAATTGGGACGCCTTTAACTTCAATCACGCCAGCAATTTTACGACAGTCACTGATCTAACAAGCGTTCTACGCCCAGCACCTAAAGGAATCAATTTCTGGGTGCTTTTATTTTAGCAAGGCCGCGATTATTGCCTAACGTAAGGGACTTTTGTAGAATGGATGGTCATTGCCTAAAGCGGCCGTATACGATTTCAGCAATGAATAATCTGCTTCGTTTTGGGGTTTAATTTGGGCGCACCCCAAGGAAACACTTAAAACCATGCCCATCAAAAAAACTCTCACTTGTCTGCCCCACTTTTCTGAATCAGAATCAAGTCCATTTGTTTTTGAACGGCGGGCGGGGGAGTGATTTCCACCCCGTGATCAAAATATTTTACTGCTTTCAGTTTGCTGTCTTCGCCGTAGTAAATCCAAATGCCCGCTTTTTTTCCATTTTCGAATTGTCCTTGAAGGGCCACGGTATTTGTGGTTGCGTAGGTTTGTTCGAACTTTCCATCCAGCACCCGTTTGCCTTCAGCGTTCTTTTTTAGCGTGCATTTTTTATCGCCCTTAATGACGGGGTTCCATGTAATGTCGCCGCCTTCGCTGCAAGGTTTTGAAATACTACAGCCCGTAAAAACTCCGATCAGCGAAACGATGAACAAAAAATTGGATGCGTGGTTCATGAATTTAACTTTTCAATCTGCCACAATTTCAAGTGCCGCACCGTTCGGGATAATCCTTCCAGCACAGAAATGATGAGCCCTTCTTTTCCGTCCTTGTAGCCGCGGTAATAAATGTAGTTCTTATAAAACATGGCCGGAAACGCGGCAAAAATCTTAAAGTAGCTGGTGCGTTTACCCTTTTGATAGTCGTCTTGCGCTTGGAGAGTCGTGTAGTGATTGAGTTTGTTCAAAAAACGCTCAATGCGCAAGTCTTCGACGTGCACAATCGGCTCTTCAATCGACTCGGTTTTCCACTGGCTTTGGACGCCTTCGTGAACTTCGTAAATATAGCGAACGCCCTTTTTATTAAAAAAGCGGATATGATAGGAGGGGTTCCAGATGGAATAATGAATTGGTTTTTTTAGGAAAAACTCCTGTCGGCGAATTTTAAATTGGCAGGGTTCGGCCGTGCTTTTTTCTGCTGCAGCCAGGAGCTCCTGAATTTTTTTTGCTAACTCCGGTGAGCACGACTCATCACCATCCAAAAACAAAACCCAGTCGTGAGTGGCCTTTTCCATTGCTAAATTTCGCTGTGCCGAAAATCCAAGCCAGGCGTTTTGAATGAATCGCATTTTTTTTGCCCACGGTGCGTTCGCATTCTGGCAGAGGGTAGGAGTGGCATCTGTACTGAACGCATCAATGACCACAATTTCATCGCACCACAAAAGCGAGCGAAGCGCGCGCTCAATATAAAGTTCTTCATTTTTAGTGATCAGCAAGGCACTCACAGGAAGCATGACTTTAGTCTATCTCGTGGCGTTTTAAATTTCGAACAAAAAAGCGGGCAGAGTGCAGGTGTGACCAAAGGTCTCGTTCTACGGGAAGCGTTTCACCCGTCATCTGTTGGGCCAGGATTTCCGCGCCATAGGAAGTAAACGTTATTCCGCGCGATCCAAATGCAAGGAAAATCCAGGTATTTGGGACCATTTGCAATGGTGGAGGTGCAGGGGCGTGCCGAGGCGCATGTCCTTGAAGCATTTTTTCATAGTGCGTCTTCATCCAGTTTGGGTCGCAGTGGGGGCCAATCAGGGGCAGCTTATCTGGGGTAGAGAGTCGAAAGCCTTCGCGTGCGTCAATGACCGATTCAGAATTTAAATCTTTAAAAGGAATCCATTTCCGTTTGCTCTCTGTAAGGAGGGTTTCCGTGTCGCGCTCCAGTTGATCCGTGTGAATTGTTTTCCCCTGATAAGTCGCTCCAATCAAATGAAAGGGACGCGCAGAATGAAAGGAGATTGCGGGAGTCGCGTAGCCTTGATGAACTAAAGTAGAGTCGAGTCGTTCGGATTCAAGTGTCGGATGGACTCTTAGCGTTTGCCCCCGAACGGACTTGAGCGGATAGGAGGTGAGGTCGCTCAAAAGGGGAAGGGAGTCCGCACCGCTTGCATAAACCAGTTGGTCTACTTCTGTAATCACTTTACCTTCCGAATCCAACAATTCAAAAGTAGAGTCCTTTCGATGGACCGTTGTGACTTTTTTATGAAGGTGTACGGTGCATCCTTGAAGGCGATAGTGGCAGAGGTCTAGTGGATTGACGATCCCGCAAAAAGGAAAATCAATGCGACCCAAAGACGAGTTTTGAATGGAGAAAAATGACGGTGGAAATTCGCCACTTTTTAAACACTCCAACACTTCGGGTGATTCGCGCGTTAATCCGAACCGATGCTGAATCGAAGCCGCGGCTGTGGTTTCTTTGAGCTCCCGCAAAAAATGGGCGAGTGAAAGCTGCGCAAAACGGCTTAGTGGGCTAGGAATCCGGCTCAGTTGAAGGTCAAATAATCCTGCGGCGTTTCCGGATGCTTTTTGGGCTACTCCGGTTTGATCAATGACTTGAACGTCAAACCCTCGGTGCACCAAGCTGTTTGCAATGGCTGAACCTGCAAGTCCAGCACCAATCACGCCAACGCGGGTTTGGTTCGGTAAAAGCTTGGGGATTGGCTGCTGATTTGAATACCATGGCGGAAGTTTGCTTGACGGGCTACCGGTAAACGTAGCAGTGATACATTCCCGTTTGCGACCAAAGCCCACTCGTTTCGTGACCTGAAAGCCATTTTTTTCTAACCCCCGACGGACCCAACCTGCGGAGCTAAAACTGGCACCAGTGGCTCCCTTGGCCGACAAACGCGCCACTTCCGAGAAGCAGGATTCTGAGAATGCGTCTGGATTTTTAGCAGGAGAAAAACCGTCCCAGTACCAATAATCCACTTGGGCTTCGAGCTGCGAGAAAAGCTGGGTAGCATCCCCGAATAAAAGCAAAAGGGAAACCGGAATCGATGGAAAGCGAATCCAGTGGAAGCCAGGGGTTAAAAGGGGGTATTGGTCTAAAAGAATTTGTCCGATGGTTTGGAGTTCAGGAAACCGCAGGTAAAGCTCGGCGAGGTGTTCCTTTATAACAGGATGCTTTTCTGCGGCAATATAAGTGAGTCGTTGTTCCGAATTGGCGTTTTCGATAAACCGTTTACACGTTAATAAAAAGTTGAGTCCGACTCCAAACCCAATTTCGCCCACCGTGATTTGCGGCGTTCGTTTGAGAATCGCTTCATTAAGGTTTACTCCATCACAATAGACATATTCGGATTCTAAAATGCCCTCGGTCGAATCAAAATAAATATCGTCAAACAAAGGTGAATACGGAGTTTTTTCGTTTTTGTAGAGAAGGGGGGTAGGCGATATTTTCAAAAAACAAAGGCCTCGCTAAGGGGTGCAAATGGTCGGCGTGAGCGCGCCTTGGCTTGGGGTTTCGGGGTCGGCAAGCCAGCAGACAATATTAAAAATTCCCGTTCGGTCTGTATCAATTTTAGTGGTCGGTAAGTCATAAACAGCTAACCATGCCACAAGCTTTGCAACACTCGCCAAAGACGTTGTGACGGGCATGGACCTATAATGAACGATATAGGTAAAAATACCATCTAAAACATATTTTTGTGAAAGTCCTAATGCTTTTTGAGCAACGACGGATTTAAAAACAGGGAAGGCGTTCATGATATCTTTTTTGTTGAGCGAATTGCCCCCTTGGCTATCAAACCGGAGGAACATTCCTTCCGTGTAATGTAAAATCGTTGGCAGCGCTTGAAAGTCAAATCCGGCGAATGGCTCTTGGGAGTAGCCGTTCCTTCGAGAACCATGCTCCAACCAAATAAAGGCTTGCGCTTGCGTCGCAGCATCCAACGTATCCCAAAAAGACTTAAGCTGCGGGAAGTAACCGGAAATCCAATAGTCGAGTCTGGACTCGAATTCCGCCCGAAAGCAATCGGCCGCAATGTTGGGAAACCCTAAAGTATCAAAGCCTAGGTTTTGACCGCATTTCGCAACAATTTCGGTTTTCATGTCGGCCGCCATCGCCGTAGACGAGGTGAGGATCATTGCATAATAAACGAATTCGGCATAGCTAACTTGGCCGTCGCCATTGCTGACGGGGGTGAAAAGGTCCGCTTCCTGAAACCGCTTGTCGGGCCAGTTGGGAATCGTAATGTCCACAAATTTTAAGCCAAACAAAAGATTTTGAAAATCGGCGTAAAAGGAATCAAAGTCACTTTGTGCGAATTGATTCTGCACACTCCCATACGATTGATGTAAAAACTCAATCAACTGTTGCACCGTAAGGACGAAAAAATTTTGGTAGTGGCAGTATTCTAACCCTGAAGTGTAAACGATCCTTGAAGTATTATTGTAAAATTGGGGAGCGTACGAAAGAATCGTCTGTTGAACCGAGGCAAAAGCGGTCTGATCTGCAGGTGAAAGGGTACTTGCAAACCGATTCATGGCATTGGTTAAGTCCGAAACCGAGGTGCCCGACGCATTTAAATTTTGTTGCTCATAGAGACGATCTAACAAGCCGACATTCTTGATCCAGGCCGCTCCTTGAGCGTAAATTGAATTCAAGACGCCTTCGTCCAAGCCGATTTGAGTCGTCGAAGCAAAGAGTCTTCGAAACGCTGGTCGAAGCGCATCTTTGATTACGCTCGCTTGAGCAGGGAGAACATCGGTTGGAATCTGATCAATCAGGTGATCGATCAGTGGAAAAGGAATCACCCCGTTATTGCTCGCAATAGCTGCGTCCAAGGTGGGACGAATGTTTTGAGCAATCTGCCATAAAAATTCACGGTAGCGATAATCGGTGGTCCAGTCGCTGGCGGGCACGCTGGCTGCAATCAAGAGTTGACCCCCAACGGTCATTGCAGTTTGAATCAGGTTACCCCAATCTTGGGGCAGGATTAAATTGGCTTGGGTATTATACAGAATCCATTTTCCTAAAAATGCTTTCGCACTAAGCCCGTCTATTACGGGAAGATTTAATGAGGCGGCAAGTTGGGTGATCAATTGATTTACGGATTCTTCGCTTAAAAATCCCACGGGAAGCGTATTGATGAGGGCAGCAAGTTTTGTTCCGGCTACCGCAAAGGCCTGGGCGAGATCGTAATAAGGTTGGTAATTGGTCACAGGATTTGTGTTTTGCAAAACGCCCAGATAAGGAATTAAGGATGCAGTGATGTCCCGAAGTTGCGGCAAGATAGAAACGAACGTATTGATTTCACTCGCGGTGAATTCAAGCGAATTTCCGCCTAAAAGAGATGCTTTCAATTGGAAGCCCGCCAAGATTAGCCCCGGCTGTATGGCATTATTGGTAATGATAAATTTAGACATGAACGTGTACATGTCGTTTTGCGTATATCCTTTGGGTGTGGAACCGTGCACATATTGCGTAAAAAAACCTAACGATTGGGAAACGCAATCAAATGAACTGTTCCATTCCGCCACGCTGGCCTGGCCTTTCAGGTAGCGTTGAACTAAGCCGTTTGCATTATTTAAACATCCAGTTCCTACGTTGGAGGCGGGACCTTTTGGGGGAGTCATATTCCCTAAAACTCCACAGCCACTGCTTGCCCCTAACGTGATTCCGAAGGCGAGCGCGAACATGTTCTTTCTAAAATGCATATTTTAGCCATCCTCTGATGCGGTCATCGCCGTAATATTGTCCGACCCAGCCCGTGGTAGTCTGTGCAATAAAAGCGTCTGCACCGGCACCAACTTCTACACGCGTTTTCGGAAAGCGATGTTGAATTTGAAGCGAGAAAAATTGGTTTTGCTCTTGCAAGTCCTGAATCCATTGGAGCTTAGATTGGGTATAATCCGAAAAATGCCAGTCGCCCGAAATTTCAAAACCTTGCTTTAAAGGAAAGCGCGAGGGCAGAGAAACGCTCACGCCGGTGAGGTTCGTGCTTGGCGGGCCGGAATCTTCATGAATGAATAAAACGCCCCCGTGAAAAACAAAATTCTTGGTCACGTTAACGTCAGAACCCGTGGCAATAATCGTTGCGGGAGTGATGACGGGGTTTAACCAATCGGACTCATTGGTAAAGTTAAAGGGGCGTTCGTAGCTTGCGGAAAACCACATGTCCCAATCTTTGTCCGGAGCAACTACCCCAGCCTCAGCAGTCGTAAGGCTACGCATTGGAAATTCGGGAATAATATTGACTTGAATCGTGCCATTCGGGCCCAAGTAGGGCTGTGCTGCAAGTTGAGTTTGATAAACCGGAAGAATTCCCGAGTTAAAACTTGCCCAAAATCCGCCAGGGAGGTCGACCTTGAGTCTGGCCGCAAAGTTGGGGCGAAAAAGGATATCCTGGAGTGGCGGCATCAGCAGGTTGTATTGAATGGTCGTGGGAGTACCCATCACCATTTGAGTGGTGGGCAACGGCTGCCAAAATGGGTTGGGCGAAGTAATCGTTCCATTTTGTGCAACCAATGGGGTTCCTCGCTCAGGGATGGCAATGGGGGAGCCGTACACCATCCAATGAATATTTTGGCTGTCGTAGGTGATAAATGCGCCCGTTAATCCGATGGTTTCTGGGTAGATCGGATCCCAAGTAAAATGAGGCGACCACAAGCTCATCATGGACCAGTCTTGGTCCACTTTAGACCACTCATAAATTCTACGTCCAAGGGTGTACTCAACGTGACCGAACGTTCCCTTTTGTGTAGAAAGGTACGTTTGCTTGGACTCGAAATTTAAAGTCGGGTTATTGTCTACAAAAGTGTAAAAAGTCGCATCGGTCTGCTCATGAAAATATTTTTGATCACCCGTCGCTTCAAAGCCCGCCTTCAGCGTAGTGGAAGAGGTTCCGCGGTCTGAAGAACTATAAAAAAAACTAGTGGAATCGAATCCAACGTCGCCTTCAAAGGCAAAGCTGCAAAGTGGGAGTCCGTAGGCAATCGCCCCAAGAGAGCACCAAAGCTTGTACCGCTTATTTTGTCCGACTAAATCCCCTTTAGAATTCTTATAATTCATTAGATAAATTCTAACGTCGGTCAGTCCGCTTATTCAAGGTGTGCGAAAAATGTCGATTTTATATCCTCGGAATAGGGTTCTTCGAACTGGAGCGGAGCGTGAGTCATCGGGTGCTCAAATGCAAGATAACACGAATGGAGCGCCGGACGGTCAAAGAGGTGGGAAATTTTTTCTTTGACGCTTGCGGTTAACCCTTGGCCTCCGTCATATTTCTTATCTCCAATAATGGGGTGACGCATGGTGGCGCATTGAGCTCGGATTTGATGACTACGGCCTGTTTCGAGTTCAAATTGAGCCAAGGTTAGAGGGGTGTCATTGAAGGTAAAATTTTTCATTGCGCGGACATTTAATTTTGCGTGCTTTGCATGGGCGAAGTTTTTGGGCGCTTGGTGAGTCCTAAGCGCTTTGACTTCATTTGTTGCTTCGTTTTTAACGAGCCAATGTTCCCAAGTGTGATTGCTGCCTTCCAGGAGGGTTCCAAAAAGGATTGCGTGGTATTTTCTGATCAATGTCCCTTGCATGAGTTGTTGAGTTAGTCGCTCTGCACTTTTGGAGCGTTTGGCAACGACCATCAGCCCGGTCGTATTGCGGTCCAGGCGTTGAATCAGTCCCACATAATTGCGCTTAAAATAAACGCGAAGGAGATCCACTAAGCTCGTCTCTTTACTGGAATCCCCTTGGCTTAGGAGTCCTGCGGGTTTTGAAAGGACCAAAAGATGCTGGTCTTCGAACAGCACCGCAAACGGAAGGCTCATTTTAAAGAGAAGTCAGCCAAGACTTTGGAAATTCGCCAATTTCGCCGCGTACGAGTGCGGCGTAGGTTTTTTGGATTTCCAGGGTCAGTTTTCCAGGTTTGCCTTTACCTGCATCGCGACCAATTTTTCGGTCATCAATGTTTGCAACCGGAGTAATTTCGGCAGCGGTGCCTGTTAGGAAGATTTCATCGGCACACCACATTTCATCGCGCGTAAAGCGGGTTTCGATGACAGGAATTCCTTTTTGCTTTAAAATCTGAATGATTGTGTTGCGGGTTACTCCATTGAGAATGGAAGTCAATTGCGTGGTCTTCACCACTCCGTCTTTAATGATAAATAAGTTTTCACCGGTTCCTTCCGTGAGATATCCTTCGGGATCGAGCATTAATGCTTCGTCATAGCCTAGCCGAATTGCTTCGCTTTTTGCCATCACTCCAGTTACATACTGTCCTGAAATTTTGCCTTTGGTCATCACGCTATTGACGTGCGGGCGGATAAAGCTAGAAATTTTAAGCCGGGCACCTTCGGTAATTCCTTTGTCGCCCAAATAGCTGCCCCATTCCCAAACTAACATGGCGACATCTACTTTTGGATTTGCTCCGGGGTAAACTCCCAATGGACCATCCCCTAAGAAAGCAATCGGGCGAATATAGCATTCGTCGAATTGATTGGCTTTACACGCTTCAATCGCGCCTTGCACGAGCTCGTCTACCGTTTGGGGCATCTCAAAGCCCATAATGGCGACGCTATCTTGGAGGCGTTCCATATGTTCGCGCACTCTGAAAATGGCTCCCTTGCCTTTCAGCGCACCGTAACTTTGTTTGTAAGCGCGGATTCCTTCAAATGCGCCAGTTCCGTAATGGATCACGTGTGAGAAAAGGCTAATTCTTGCCTCATCTACCGATAGTACTTTACCATTTAACCAAACTTTTGAACCACGTGCCATTTTCAGTCCTCCCTAAGTTATATTCTAGATGAAATACACTAGTGAAAAGTGTTGGTCACCTAATAATCCTTGATAGCGCGTCAGAAGTTGTTCTGTTGAGTCAAAAATAGCATTTTCGACTAAACGCATTAAAAAAAATCTGGCCTAATCAATGGTTTTAATGGAGTTGGGGGTTAATTTTAGGAGATTGACTCTGTGCGTTTGTGAAATTCGTCCAAAAATTGTAAAACACCGCCCACTATGGCGACAAAAAAGGAAACTCAACCAAGGCGGGAAAAGGTTTCAATTCGGGAATGGATCTTATCAATTGCGACTTTAGTATCCGTGGCCGCTTCCTATCAAAGTCTGCGGATTTCATCGGAAAGCTTAAAGTTAAATCAAGAGGCAAAAAGCGAAGAGCGCTACAACCAAAAGCCTGAATTGGGGATGACGTTGTCAACCGCTGATGTCGACGCAACTCATAACGGAATGCGGTTTGCCATTACCTTTCAAAATATTGGCCACCGTAAAGCGATGGAGCTTCATACCACCAGCTATTTGGTAAAGAAAACGGGCCAAGGCAAGTCACAGTTGGGTGCTCCAATCAAATCGTCGGTTGCAGAGTTAGGGGTGGGAATTTATTCGACCTACCGCTACCCTGTTTTAAAGACTCAAGAGGTCAAATATTTGCTCACCATTGTGACCTACAAAGACCCCGTTTTAAATAAAACCTTCACCCAGAAGTTTGTTCGAAAATGGCATCAAAATGAGCTGGTCATTCCAGCGATTCGCGAGCAAAGCCAAGTGCTGGCTCTTGCAGGAATTCGTGCTCAGGGCAATGAGCTCCAGCCCCTATAAGAAATGAATCTGAACAGCAGAATAGTCCTTCAAATCATTTAATACTTTTTCTCAGCACGATAGAACACTTTGAGAGCTTCGATCAGGGCGAGTTGTTGCTGTTCAAGAATAAATTCTTGCTCCGGTTTTAGCCCCTTGATCCAGGTTCGTTGTTGTTTTGCTAACTGCCGATGGGAAAGTGCAATTTCTTCTTTGAGTCCTTCCACGCCCGGCTTTAATTTTCGCCCTTCTGGAGCAATGCCGTCGAGGTAATTTAGAATTTGTTGATAGCCTATCGCGCGCAAGGCTTTTGCTTCGGGGTAGCGGGCTCTTAATTGTTGAGTTTC
>CAIMNF010000444.1 GCA_903842755.1 Oligoflexia bacterium | reverse complement strand
GTTACTTAAATAACGTAAAGTGCCTTCATGTGCCTCGGTGACTTCGCGGGCAATCGTCAAACCAAGACCTAAGGTACCCCGATTGCCCTCAACGACGGGTGCTGCTTGGGTCGAGCCTTGAAAATAAGGATCAAAAATTCGGCTCTGCAGGGACCAAGGAACGCCCGGCCCTTCGTCTTTGATGCGAATTAAGGCAAAGTTTTTATCAGGGCTTTCTTCTACGCTTAAGTGAGCTTGAACGGGGCTTTTTTCGGGTGTAAGCCGAATGGCATTGGAAAGCAAATTGGAGATCACCCAACTGAGCTTTTCGGGATCGGCCATCACCATCACCGGAGAAGGTGAATCGAGCTTAAGTTCTAGGTTGATGTTTTTTTGTTCGGCGATCGGGCTAAATGCATTCACCCACGTGGGGAAATAAGCATTGAGGTCTAGTGGCTTTCTGCTTAGTTTTAATTCGGGTGCGGACAAATGTTTGAGCTGAATCAATTGATCCGAAACAGAACGAATACGGTTCACATCCTCTTGGATGATCGAAAGTAAATTGGATGTTCGCTCTCCTAAAGCACTTTTTTCTGCCTCTAAAAGTTCTAAGGCCGTTCCAGCCGATTGAATAGGAGTTTTGAGTTCGTGCGAAAGGACATCAATAAATTCGGCTTTGAGCCGGGTCCGCTCCCGAATTTCGGTGATATCATGCAGAAGATACAGGGTAGAGAAAACCGCGCCCCGGGAATCCATTGCAACTCGCTTTCTGCACGCAAATTGGCGGTTGACTTGGCTGTGTAGTTTAAGGCTGATGGTGGGTGACTCGTCCAAACTTTTCCGAAATAGTTCTCGGAGCAGCTGGTAGTTCTCCGATCCAGTCGAGAGGTCCTCCCACGGTAAATCAATGACCGTGTTTCGATCGGTATCGAGAATGGAAAGCATTCGGGGATTGACGTGGGTCACCCGGCCTTCGGAATCGGTCACCAAGACCGCGTCTTCCACCGAACCTAGGAGTGCTTCAAGTTCTTTAGATTGCCTTAAGATTTGAGCTAAATTCATTTGTTCGTGCTCGGCCGCTTTGACCCAAAGATATTTTAGCGAATCAAATAAGATTTGAATCTCCAGACTGGGAGCTTCGGGCAGCTTTAATTGTGGAGAACCCCTGCGATGGGTGCGAATCCGTTCGGCAGCAAGTTTAAGCGGAAGCGCAATCCGTGCGGCCGTTTGATCCGCAAAATAAATAGCACAGCCTAACGAAAGGAGAAAAAATAAGATGACAAACGTCAGCGTCCACCGGCGTATCCGATACGCGTCTTCACTGTATTGAAAAAGGGCCTTTTCGTTAATGGTTTCTAAAGTATCGAGGAGGGGCGCCAAGGTTTCTTTAGGGGCGTGGTGCCTCCAAGCGTCGTCAATTTGTGCGGTGACGGATTCTTCGCCCGGCTCGGTGATGTTGGTTTTTTGGAATTGAAGCGCGCGTTCAAATAGGGCCTTTGATTCCGCTGAATCTGGACGAAGGCTTACTGATTTTAGCATTTCGTGCGAGGCGCGAATCGAGTCGTAATTTCGGTGAATGGCTTGAGGAGTAAGGTTCGTGGCCATGTAAACGGTGGTAGAAAGAACGAGCGTCCCCAAGAGCCCCATCGCGACTAACAAAATGACGTAGCCTGAAAAAATCTTTCTTCTGAGCGGGGGAAGGGGGGTGCTCATGAATACTTCTCGTCCTCGGTCCGGCAAACAATGTGCACATCGACCGCAACCGAATCATGTAAAAACTCAAGGAGGACGGAACCCCACAGGCGGTCTTGAAAGGGAGTCTTCCGTGTTTTGCCGAAAAAGGCATGTTTAATGTAATGAGTAGTGGCGAACTGGACTAATAAGTCCGAAACGTGAGTCCCTTCGAGCCTGACCACTTCTGCACCGAGTTTCTTTGCTAAATTTAAATTTTCCAGCAAGCGTCGTTGTAGCCCCGGATCAATGACTTCTGGTCGTTCTTGCGGGCGTTGAACATAAACCGCGTAACATTGAGATGCGACTTGAGCGGCGAGTTTCGTGCCCTTCCGAATGAGGTGCTCTGCATGGGTGGGGTCGCTACTGAGGGCAATCATTACGGCCTCGTTGGCTTCGTGTTGCGCATGTTTACTGAGCAAGCCGTCAATCTGAATGCGTCGCCGTTGATCGCCTGCGGCCTCTTGCAGCGCAAGTTTTCGCAAGAGAGATAAGTTTTCGGGTAAGAAAAAGTGCGTGAGTGCTTGGTCAATTTTATCCTTAGAATAAATTTTACCGCTACGAATGCGTTCCCGTAGGTCTTCGATGGATACATCAATATGAACAATTTGGTCCGCACGTTGAAGAACAAAATCAGGAATCCGTTCCGTAACCGGAACACTTAACGCGGAGTCCACTTTTTCGGCAATGCTTTCCAAGTGCTGAACGTTGAGCGTAGAGATGACATTAATGCCGTGGTCAAGCAAGTCGTAAACGTCCTGATATCGCTTTTCTAGTTCCGAGCCCGCTTGATTCGTATGGGCAAGTTCATCCACAATGACCACGTTTGGTTTTCTGGCTAAAATTGCGGCGCGGTCCATTTCTAAGGCGGGCCGCTCGGCAGGACCAGACTTTCGGGGAGGGATGACTTCTAATCCCTCCACCAGCGCAGCGGTTTCTGGTCGCGCATGCGGCTCCACATATCCGACAACAACATCATAGCCCTGCTTTTGCAGGCGCTGCGCTTCAGAGAGCATCGCAAATGTTTTGCCCACCCCGGCCGCGTATCCAAGATAGATTTTGAGTGACCCTTTATTTTTTCGCTCTAAGAGTTCTTCGAAGCCACCGCGATGATCTCCTTTATTCTGTAGGGATTTATTTTTTTGGGCTGTAGAGTGGAGAGCCATGATTAGTCGAAGTGTATCAGAAGCGAACCATCATTGCAGCAGTGATGCGATTTTCGACCTGGGTTAAGTCAGGCGCCCAGCCAGAAACCAGCGCGGTGGGGTTACCATTATTGGCTACTCCGCCGCTCGCATTCGGTGGGGTTAATCCGCCACTTCCACTAAAGTAAGGTACGCTCGCGTAGCGGTGGCAAAACTCTAAGCGGAAAGTAAGGTTGTGGTTTGGCATATAATCTGCGGTAATTTGACTGTCCCACGCCCAAAAGGGATCGCCCGGATTTTGTGAAAAGTACGGTGATTCGGTAAACGCGGTTGCGCCATTGATCGGTGGGGTAAGCACCAGATAACGTCCTGGATTATTGATCGCGCCTCCGCCCAAGGTTAAACCATAATGATTTTGGTTAAACCAAAATCGATTATACGCCATAAAACCTACAAAGTGCGATTTTGCTGCGGTGGTTTGGCCGCCGCTCTCGAAGCCGGCGTCAAACGTAAACGATGCGGCTGCTTGGCTCAAGCCTTTGCTTCCGCTGTGGTCTAAATATTTTTTCATCACGCTATCGTCGGTGTGGAAGCGTCTGCGGTCCGCATCGCCAAACGCGTCGGATCCATAGTACTGATTGCCAAGGACCGAGAACGTGGACGTTGGTCGCCAATTCAACTGAAGTCCAATTCCTGGGATATTGTTCACCATGCCGTAAGACTGCCAACCGTTGATCAACCACGGCTCAATTTTTAGTTTGTCTGACGTAAAAATTTGAAACCGCATTCCATTGAAATACCAAGGCGTGTTGGATGAAACAAAAGAAGGCTGATAAGTCCAATTGTCAAAATTGTAATAGCTCCAAAGTCCTACGTAAGACATGAAGATACCCGCTTGGATATTGATGCCGTTTAAAACGTCTAAATGATATCCGGCGTATGCCTCCGAGATATAACGGTAGGCATTATCTAAATTCCACTGCCCGCGAGCAGGACTCGCGTCGTTGCGAGGAGTGCCTTCCGAGTACATTCCAAATTGGGTCATTAGGCGGATATTGACATTGTTATAATTGAAGTCACCCCCCAAACCAATTTGAGTCACTTGCAGTTCGTTGCTGCGAAAAACCTCGCTTGAGCCGGAAATGGAATGGTCTTTAGGATTAGAAAAATCAGCGTTGTAGACCGCATCCAGCCGGAGTTCGGGCGTAAAATATTTGGTGGCCATTGGAGATTCACTCGGGCCATAATTACCGGGAATCCACGAAAAGTCAGCATAGGCGAGTGGCGCTGGAGCCGACTCCGCGCTTGGACTAGCTCCGGCACTAACCCCGGGACTGGCGGTGGTCGCTGGCGGTGTTAATTCGTCCGCCCGGGCGGGCAGGTATCCAAAAATAAGTGTGGTCATCCCGATCAATAAGACAAAACTAACGTTTAATTTTTGCTGCATTTTTACCCCTTTTAAAAACTATCGTTTTAATCCGTCTAAAGCTAAATTTAATTTTAATACATTCACTCGTGGCTCGCCCAAAAATCCTAATTCGCGGTTCTCTTTTTTTGATTGAATGATCTTCTCGATCTCTTCAATAGGTATTTTTCGTGCTGCCGCAATTCGCTCCACTTGGAACTCGGCCGCGGGGATGGAAATATGGGGATCCAACCCGCTTCCGGACGCCATCACTAAATCCGCCGGAATGGGACGTGTTCCGGTTTGAAGTCGCTTGATATCCCCTTCGATTCGATCTTTTAATTTTTGGCTCGTCGGGCCTAAATTCGATCCGCCGGAGTTTAGTGGATCGTAGCCCTTTTCTCCCGCAGCCGATGGTCTGGGCCAAAAATATTCCGGTTTTGAAAAGTTTTGTCCGATCAGCGCTGAACCGACCACTTGCCCCTGTCGATTTCTGATCAGGCTTCCGTTTGCTTGGTCAGGAAAAATAAGTTGTGCGGTCGTCGTAACGGCCAGAGGGTAAAGTCCGCAAAGGATCAGGCCCAATGCGCCGGTAACGACCATGCTTTGAATCATTAATTTAAACATAACCAAACCCCACTAAAATTAAATCGATCACTTTGATGCCAATAAATGGGGCAATAATGCCCCCTAATCCGTAAACAAAAACATTGTAGCGCAGGAGGCTTGCGGCAGACTGCGCCCGGTATTTTACTCCTTTGAGCGCAAGGGGAATGAGAACGATAATAATCAGCGCATTGAAAATGACCGCCGAAAGAATCGCGCTTTTTGGACTTTGAAGATGCATAATATTGAGGGCTTGCAGCCCAGGATAAGTGGCCGCGAAAATTGCGGGTAAAATGGCAAAGTATTTTGCCACGTCATTCGCAATACTAAAGGTGGTCAGCGAGCCACGGGTAATCAACAACTGTTTTCCGATCTCGACCACGTCGATGACTTTGGTCGGATCGCTATCTAAGTCCAACATATTGCCGGCTTCACGTGCGGCTTGTGTTCCGGTATTCATGACCACTCCTACGTCAGCTTGGGCAAGGGCTGGCGCATCGTTCGTACCATCTCCGCTCATGGCCACCAGGTGGCCTTCGGCTTGCAGATCGCGAATGATTTTTAACTTATCTTCGGGCTTTGCTTCGGCTAAAAAATCGTCCACGTCGGCTTCGGTGGCTATGGCTTTGGCGGTGAGTTTATTATCGCCCGTGACCATAATGGTGCGAATGCCCATGGCACGGATTCGTTTAAACCGATCCGAAATTCCCGGTTTTACAATGTCCTTCAGGTAAATTACCCCCAAGGCCTTTTGTTGAGTTGCGACCACTAAAGGAGTTCCCCCTGCCGAAGCAACGCGTTTGACCGCATTTTCTAAGGTTTCGGAGAGTGGTTTTGCCCCGTTCAGTTTTAACCAATTCCGAACGGCATCGATGGCCCCTTTGCGGATTTCCAAGTCATTGATTTTAACTCCGCTCATTCGCGTTTCTGCGGTAAAGGGGATGGGTTCGGCTTGAGGTGGGAGGACGCCCGAATAACCCATTTTTTCGCCCAATGAAACCACCGATCGTCCTTCCGGAGTTAAATCTACTTTTGAAGCTAAAATGGAATGTTCGATCAACTCTTTTTCGCTAATCCCGTCGTCCTTAATAAATTCGCTAGCCATCCGGTTCCCTAAAGTAATGGTTCCAGTTTTATCCAAGATCAACACGTCAATATTTCCGGCGGCTTCGACCGCTCGGCCCGACATGGCTAAGATATTTCGTTTGACCAAGCGATCCATTCCTGCAATCCCAATCGCCGAAAGAAGGCCTCCGATCGTGGTTGGAATGAGGCAGACCAGGAGCGCAATTAAAATGACCAGGCTGACATCGACCTTACTGTAAATAGCAAAGGGACTTAAAGTCGCGACCGCCATTAAAAAGATAATCGTCAATCCAGAGAGAAGAATATTTAACGCGATCTCGTTTGGAGTTTTTTGTCGGACGGCCCCTTCGACCAGTGCAATCATTTGATCTAAAAAAGATTTGCCCGGTTCTTGTGTAATTTGAATGATCACCCGGTCAGAGAGAACCGTCGTTCCGCCGGTGACTGCACTTCGATCACCGCCTGCTTCGCGTACAACAGGGGCGGATTCCCCCGTAATTGCCGATTCATCGATGAGGGCCGCACCTTCGATGACGGTTCCATCACCCGGAATCTGTTCATTAGGCGCGACAATGACAATGTCACCCAACGCAAGCAAAGAAGAGGGCTTCATGACTGTTTTTCCATCGGGCAGCCGAACGGTAGCGTTGGTATCCTTCCTTGCTTTTTTGAGGGTGTCGGCCTGAGCTTTTCCGCGACCTTCGGCAATGGCCTCTGCAAAATTGGCAAAGAGAACGGTAAACCAAAGCCACAAGCTAATCGCACCGCTAAACGAGGTGTGATCTTGAATCCAAGAAATCGTAGTCAGCGCGCTTCCAATTTCGACAATAAACATGACCGGATTTTTCCACAACGTGGTGGGATTGAGCTTGGCCAAAGAACGGATCAGCGCTTCTTTAAACATTTTTCCTGTAAAAGCTTTGTTTTTAGCGATGGGTTGATTCATAAAAAGTGTCCTCTGAGCATTTCAAAGTGTTCGGCAATTGCCGCAAGACTGAGTACTGGAAAATAGGTTAATGCGCCCACAATTAAAATCACTCCGATGAGTAGTCCGACAAAGAGGGCACCATGAATCGGAAAAGTGCCTTCGCCTTGCGCGTGAATTTTTTTGGTGGACAGGGAGCCGCCAATCGCCAAAATGGGGATCATCATAAAAAAGCGGCCAAAAAACATCGCAATGCCTAAAACAATATTCCAATAAGGGATATTGGCATTTAGCCCCCCAAAGGCACTTCCATTGTTGCCGGTGGCGGAGGTGGTTGCATAGATGAGCTCCGATAAGCCATGTGGACCCGCATTACCTAAAGAGGCGAGTGCCTGTGGCGCAACCGCAGCCCATGCCGAGAAACCCAAAATGGAAAGCACAGAAACAATCAACGCAAGCATGGCGTATTTCACCTCGCGCCCTTCGATTCGCTTACCCAGATATTCGGGCGTTCGGCCCACCATGAGTCCAGAGATAAAAACAGTTAAAATAATAAACATGATCATTCCGTAGAGTCCTGAGCCGACGCCTCCAAAAACAATTTCTCCAAGCATGATGTTAAATAAAGGTACAGCCCCTCCGAGAGGCGTGTAGCTATCGTGCATTGAATTTACAGCGCCACAGGATGCCGCAGTGGTCACAGAAGCAAAAAGTGCAGAGTCGGCAATCCCAAAACGTGTTTCTTTGCCTTCAAGGTTTTCGATCTGTGGCTTAAGTTCACTGGATTGCGTAAATGGAGAACGAAGCGCCCCGCTTGGCGTTAGTGAAGAGTTTCCAGCGGTTTCTGCTTGGAACGCGACCAGCGTGGTGCCGACAAAGATCAAAGCCATGGCGGCCCACACCGACCAGCCATGTTTTAAATTTCCGGTCTTTTTGCCAAGAAGATAAACAAGGCCACTCGGAAGGGCAAAGATGGAAACCATTTGGACAAAGTTGCTCAGGGCGTTGGGGTTTTCAAAGGGATGAGCTGCATTGGCATTAAAAAAACCGCCGCCGTTGGTTCCGAACATTTTGATGGCGACTTGTGAAGCCACCGGTCCCCAAGCGAATGTTTGCTTAGCGCCTTCAAGAGTAGTGATTTCCGTATAAGCAGAGAAATTTTGGATCACGCCTTGGCTGACTAAAAAAAGCGCGAACAAAAAACAACAGGGCAATAAGATAAAAAGGTTAACTCGAACAAAGTCCCGCCAAAAATTTCCGAGGGAATCGCTGTCTTTGGCGGCAAGACCACGGATCACCGCTACGGCAGCACAAATCCCTACCGAGGCCGAAAAAAAGTTGTGAATGACGAGCGCCACCATTTGCGAAAAATAACTCAAGGTACTTTCGCCGCTATAGGCTTGCCAATCCGTGTTCGTGGTAAAGCTAATGGCCGTATTAAAAGCGAGTTCGGGACTTAGGCCGGCGAAATGTTGCGGATTCAACGGCAAGAGGTTTTGAAATCTCAAAATTAAATAACTCAGCAAAAATGAAACAAGGCTGAGGCCCATTAAATCACGTGCGTATTCCGTCCAGCGTTGAGGCTCCTGCGGATTGATTTTTGCAAATTTAAAGAGTGTTTTTTCGAAGGGAAAATAGTCGCGATCCAAAACGAATTGAAGGTATAAACCCAGAGGCTTTGTGAGGCAGAGAACCGCGACCATGAAAACAATGAGTTCAATGAGAGAATGGGTGTTCATGTTAAAAGTCCTCGGCTTTGATGAGGGTGTACAGAAGGTAAACGAGAAGTGCGGCGACTAATAAAATGAGAATGAGAGTCATGATTTCCCCTTACTTGAGCGAGTTGCACCAAAAAATAAATGCGAACGCGGCTCCAAATAATAGCGTTGTTGAGGCGGATATCCAAAGTTCCATGGTGAAGTGCTCCTAGGTTTTATAATGAAGACGAGATTAGCACAAAGTGCGCCAACTCCATAAT
>CAIMNF010000443.1 GCA_903842755.1 Oligoflexia bacterium | reverse complement strand
GGGGTGGGAGTTTCTGCCATTGATTCTTCGTCCTTGAATCCTCAAACGGGTTTACATCATGTAAGCCCTTATTTAAATCGTAGCATTAACGCAGCAGCTTGGAAGAGAAATTTTGGAAAAATTTGCCGTGCCCAATCCGAATCCGTCAAAATATTGGGGGCCTTACCAGCCCACCCCCATTAAATTCATTTAGTGGACTACCATTTCTGGTTCTTAAGCTTGTAAACATAAGCAAGTACTTCGGCCACCGCCTGGAACAAGTTCCGGGGAATCACTTGGCCAATTTTAACGCTTTTAAACATGGCGCGCGCAAGCGGAACGTTTTCCACAATGACTACGCCATTTTCGGCAGCGATGGCTTTAATTCTTTGAGCGATCAGGTCAGCCCCTTTGGCCACTACTTTTGGAGCGACCATCTTGTCGCGATCATATTGGAGGGCCACCGCAATATGGGTCGGGTTGGTGATGATCACATCGGCTTTTTTGACCGCGTTCATCATCCGCTTCCGAGCCATATCCCGCTGCACGGATCGAATCCGCGCCTTAACCAACGGATCCCCGTCTTGTTCTTTTGCTTCTTGCTTCGCCTCTTGGCGGGTTACTCGAACTTGTTTTCCGTACTCGCGCTTTTGATTGAATAAATCGATTGCTGCAAACACACTTAAAATCCCGCACATCGTTAAAAAAAGCCGTTTCCCGGCGCTGCCCAGCACTTCAAAAATTGCAACAGGGTTCCTAAAGATCAACGAAGGCGAATTTAAAATTTCACTTTTAAGGACCATGTAGGCAACAAAAACTAAGATGACCCCCTTCAACACTACTCGCGCGGTCTCTACTAAATTCTTCGGTGAAAGCAACCGCTGCAAGCCCGACAAGGGGTTAATTTTTTCCAAATCTGCTGTCAGGGCTTCTAGCGAAACTAAAAAACCGATTTGTGAAATGTGTGCCGCGATTCCTAATACAAAACCCACCAAAGAAATCGGCAAGCCTACTTTTGCCACTACCCTTAACATTTCTAGCAGACGGTTACTTGCAATGGCCTCAATTTGATTCCCGGGCTTTGTTGCCAGGTCCGTCGTAAACGAATCTTTCATAAAATGAACGATCGATTCCGCAATGGACGGCGCCATAGAAAACAAAACGATTCCTGAGGCTAAAAACAACGCTAATGCAGCAATTTCTTTACTTTGGGCAACTTGCCCTTTTTTGCGATACTCTTCCAGGCGGTACGGCGAGGCTTCTTCGGATAAATCATCCGGGTTTCTGTCTTCGTTATTTTCCGCCATACACCACCATTAATTGTTTTAAATCCGAAAAATACGTATCGTACAAACTCACAAACCCACTTTGAAGGCTAGGATACGTCACCAATAAAACAAAGCCCCCAATAAAAACGCCCGAGGCCATGGACAACGTCAAAATATTTAGCTGCGGTAGCGTCTTTCCCAAAATTCCGTAAATCATATTGACGAGAATCATGCACGCTGCCATCGGCGCTGAAAGCTGTACCCCAAAATAAAGCACATTTCCCACCAAATGAACTAAGTTAGACTTGATCGCCTCCCCAAGACCAAAATGGCCTTGAGGAATTAGTCTAAACGATTCGATCATTGCACGGAGCAAGAGGTGGTGGCCGTCAACCGCTAAAAAGGTCAACATGGCCAGCGTTCCAAGCAACTGACTCAACACCATGGTTTGCGATTCTGCATGCGGATCGTATTGGCTGGCCATGCTCAAGCCCATAAACTGAGCCATAAAATCGCCACCGGCGTGGATTGCATGAAAAATCAGTTGAGACGCAAAGCCAATCGAAAGCCCGACCAGCATTTCCGCACCGAGGGTCAAGAGCAAGCCCCCCGTTGTTTGAGACCAAACAACCGCATCACTGACACGAACAGCACCCGATTCTTTTAAAATGGGAAACAAAACTGCCGAAACCGTAAGGGAAAGGAGTACTTTTACGGTAGCCGGAATGACTTTATCGCCAAAAATCGGCAAAATCATGATCAGCGTGCTTACCCGAATCATGACCATAAAAAAAGAAAGTAATTCTGCGGGAGACCATTCGGTAAACGTCATTTAGTGAATCATTTCTCCTGCCCCACCAAAGATACTAATGGCATACTCTTGCATGATTCTAAGCATCCAGGGTGCCATCACCATCAGCGTTAATACGACCGCAATAATTTTTGGAATAAAGGTTAACGTTGCTTCATTGATTTGGGTGATGGCTTGTAAGATACTCACCACAATCCCCACCGCCATAGCCGCAAGCAACACCGGCCCTGCTAAATAAATCATTGTTTGTAGTGCATTGGTGCCAATTTGCATCACCAGTTCCTCGGTCATGGTCGCCTCCTGCGTTCATTCATTTCTACTCTTGCGATTCCATCCTAGAATCACAATTCTTTTAAAACTATACTGCTCTTTACCCGAAACTTTTCACAATGCTTCCTACCACTAGTCCCCATCCATCGATCAACACAAACAACAACAGTTTAAACGGCAGTGAAATAGTCATCGGGGGAAGCATCATCATCCCCATCGCCATCAAGATACTTGAAACCACCATATCGATGACTAAAAACGGCAAATAGAGCATAAACCCCATTTGAAATGCCGTATTGAGTTCACTAACAATAAAAGATGGAATCAAAACATAAGTGGGAACCTCGGCACGGGATTGGGGCTTAGGCATTTTTGAAAGGGATAAAAAAAGCTCCAAATCTTTTTCACGAACTTGGCCAAACATAAACTCTCGCAACGGGGCTTCGGCTTTTGAAAAGGCCGTCTTTTGATCAATTTGTTCTTCCATGTAGGGCGTAATGGAATCGGTCTGAATTTTCGTCCACGTCGGTGCCATAATAAAAAGTGATAAAAACAGCGAAAGTCCAACAATTACTTGATTAGGGGGCATTTGTTGCGTTCCCAACGATTGCCTCAAAAAAGAAAGGATGATCACCACTCGGGTAAAGGAGGTCATCATGACCAAAATTGCGGGCGCAAGCGTCAGTACTGTTAACAGTAAGACAATCTTGAGCACATTCACTAGGTCTGCGGGTTTGCCCTCGCCGTTCGCCATATTCAATGCAATCGAAGGAAGAGAGAATTCTCCGATAGAGCTCGACTTTGAAACTGCACTTGCCGCTTGAGCAAGTCCGTTGCCCGCCGCACTGGCGCTCGTGCTCGTCACGGCTAAGAACACGATCGAAAAGAAAAATCCGGCACGTTTCCAAAAAATCATGCTCCGCGATTACCCCCGAGATCGGCCGATTGAAGTCGCTGCCGAATCTGTTGCCTAACCGTAGGTTGAGGGCGAGAAACCACAATCGTGGGCGCAGGCATCACGACGGGCTGCGCTTGCGAACGGGTTACCATAGACTGAAAAGATGCAGCACTTGTTTTTGCTACCGGCGTAACGGTCGGTTTGGTGCCAAACATTTTTCCAATGGATTCGCTTACGGCGGGATCATCGAGTAAATCCATTTCTGATTCGTCCGCGTCTAATTGGGTAATGAGCTGCACATTGTCTTGACTGACTCCCAACACAAATTGTTGGCCCTTAATTCGCACCACCACAATGCTTTGTTTTGCTCCCAGTGAATGTTGGCCTAAAATTTCAATAAACGAACGCGGCTTCCGAAGCGCGCCTGGCATGAAATTGGACCACCAGCCTGTACCAACCATTTTAGCTTGTAAATTCGGTTTTTTGCGCTTTACCAAAAGCAAGACGATCCCTAACCCACCCACAATCGAAACTAAGATTAAGAACGCCTTCCCAGCAGAAGGCGCCGGTCTTGCGCCTCCTAATTTAGGCGGGGATTTATTGAGGAGACGAGCGTCGTCTCCTTTCCCTAGATCAATTTTTTCAGTCCCTTTATTTTCGGAGTTGCTGTTCTCCTCTCTTTTATTCTGCGGCTTACTTTCCGGCTTCGCGACTTCTGAGCTCCCTAAGACTTTGGACAGCAATGATTTTTCCTTGGCTTCATCTAATTGCTCCGAAGGCTCTGCAGCCAAAGGAGCAGCAAACTTAACCGAAATGACCTTTCCCACTTCGCTCCAGTTCACTTTGCCGCGAAAGGCTTCCGCCTGACCATTCACGGTAAAACGGATGCGAACCAAGTTTGGTGAATATTGATACGCAAAAATTTTGTTAAAAACAGAGCCATCGACATGGAGCATTTTTGCAGGATAAATCGTAGTATTGAGGAGTGAAATTTGAATGTTGTCGCGGACATAATCCACGCTAATGCTGTTCTTTGGCAAGTTGCCGTCTAAATGAATTTCTACTTGATTAGATTCGCTGGTTTGAATCTCTCTTACGGACAAAGCCGCAGCATTGCATGGACTGGAAAAACCAGCCCCAATAAGAAATACGACCACCGCAAAAGCCGGAAACCTGGCAATCTCACCACAACTCATTGAACCCATCCTTGGCTTCTTTTCATCCTTCAATCCCTTCATCCTGAAACTGATCGTTACTTTAACTGTTCAATCCGCTCCATGGGCGACAAGATATCGGTCAAGCGAATACCAAATTTTTCATTTACGGTAACCACTTCGCCTCGGGCAACTAAGCGATCATTGACGAGGACCTCTAGGGGCTCCCCCGCAAATTTGGCCAATTCTACTACGGAACCTTGCGCGAGCTGTAAAATGTCCCGAATCGACATTTTCGTTCTTCCCAGTTCAACGGTAACTTTTAGTGGAATATCTAGGATAAAGTCCAACGAATGGACGCCCTCCTGACCTCCCCCTTGAGCCGCACCTAAACCACCTTCAATTTTTCCTAAATTTGGTCCTGACATAATTTATTCCTTTCACTCATCAACTGAACGGGTCACTTGAACCGCCCGGGTACCTCTTGAAACACCAAAAAAGCACTTATATTTTGGAACGCCTTCGATATTCAACATCAGTTCGCCGTCACAATCCTGCCCCAGCGGAATAATGTCCCCAATACTGAGGTTCACCAAGTCGCCTACGGTAATGGTCGTCTCGCCTAGATTTACGCTGACAGAGGCTTCGAGCTGGCGCATGTGTTCTTCCAAATTTTCGATCCACACTTTGTCGGCCCGCTCGGTGTCGGACTGAAAAGAGGAATTTAATTTATTTTTAATCGACTCAATCGTCGAATACGGAATCACCAATGCGATCGTTCCGCTGGCATTTTCGAGCTCGACTTCAAAGGTGGTTGAAATAATCACTTCCGACAATGGAACCACCCCTACGAACTGTGGATTGGTTTCGGTTCTTAAATGCATTAGCCCAATTTTATGAACTGGCGCCCAGGCTTCTTCCAAATCCGTAAGCGAAATTCCCATGACCTTATTCATGATCATGAGTTCAATCCGGGTAAACTCCTTGCCATCGACCTTCGTATAAGGCCGATCAGTACCCCCAAAGTAACTATCGATTAGGGCGTACGCTAATTTAGATTCAAACACTAAAAGTGCAGGTCCTCGGAGCGTCTCAGACCGCAAAATTCCCACACAACTTGGAATAGGCAGGGTATTTACAAATTCACCAAATTTTAACAGATCGGTTGAAATAATGCTGATCGAGGCAATTTTACGAAGCGAATTCGAAAGTGACATCCGAAACAAACGCACAAAACGCTCGTAAATCAAATCCAGCGTTGGCATTTTTCCGCGAATCACGCGGTCTTGATTGGTTAAATCATAAGCGGTCGCTTCTACTGCAGCATTCGCGCGAACAGCTCCACCGCCACCGCCCACGGGGGCACTGGTGTCGAGCGATCCTTCTGCAACCGCACTTAACAGTGCGTCTACTTCTGCTTGGCTTAAGACCTGATTCATCTTCCTGCTCCTCTCGGACTTCCTGTCCTCGATCTTCCCTTCAGATTATGTCTAACTGCTCACCGCAAAATTACTAAAGAAAACTCCCTTCACTTTGCCGGTGACCAAAAAACTATTGAGCGCATTTCTAATCTCTTCCTTGAGAAAATTTCGTCCCTCACCCGTTTGCAAATCTGCCGGGCGTTTACTGTTAAACAAATCGATGATTGCATTTCGAACTTGAGGCATTTTTTGATTCAACTCTTGGACGGTATCATCGGACGCGAGTTCGACCGCAATCACGACCCGCGCAAAACGCGGCGCTGTTCCCACAGTGGTCGATAAATTTACGGTAAATTGCTCAAGAGTAACCACTTTTGCCGTGGCTGCAGCGGATTTTGCAGAAGCGGCCTCTCCGGCCCCGTGTTCCCCTCCTGCTCCATGCTCCCCACCTCCGCCGTGCTCGCCGGCGGCCGCATGCTCGCCCTCTAATGAAATATCGTTAACCGATTCTTTATGCTTTTCTTTTTGAAATTGGAGAAAGACGACTGCGCCAATACCGATCATAAAAAGCAAATTTAAAACGCCCAAGGCAATGAGTACCTTGTTCATGCCCCCCGATTGATTTGGAGCTTCGCTTTCTGCGGCCTTTTCCGGTTTTTCTTTTTTTTCTT
>CAIMNF010000442.1 GCA_903842755.1 Oligoflexia bacterium | reverse complement strand
CCGCCTATTTTGACGATGATCCAAAAGAATATTTTTATTTCTTAGAGGAATAAGCGCAAACGGAGATAAAGGGAGTTTATGCAAAATCGAATCTTACTCCTTTCGGATCATCCGGATGATGCGACTCTGTTAGCGGAGGCGGCGGGCGTCTCTGGTTCAGCTTTTGAGGTGGCTCGAACAGTCAAAGAAGTGGTGGAACAAGTATCTAAGCAAGCCGTTTCGGCCGTTTTTATCGACGTCACAAAAATCGAGCGACTCCGGGAGCTCGAAAGTAGCTTTCAAGAGACGATCGGATTGTTTTCCGATCAAATCAAACCAAATTTAATTTACATGTTAAGTGAGCGCGAGTTAAGTCAGACGCGAGACGTGGTCCTGAGTCCATTGTTTTCGACGTTTTATCAACGCCCGGTGCACGAGATTGGATTAAATGGACGGTTTTTTGGGCGTTTTTTAAAAGTTGCCCACAAGGGAATTCGCCAAGACTTAACGGATTATTTAGGGGAGCTTGCCGAAGTTCAAAAAATTGAGCTCAATCATACGAGTCAAAAACAAGAGGCCGTAGAAGCCGTGCGGCAGTATTTAATTGCCGCAAAAATTCCTGCAAGAATTTCAAATATGATTGGGAATGCCGTGGATGAACTCTTGATGAATGCCATGTTTGATGCTCCGAGTGACGACTTTGGCAAACAACTTTACTCCTCGACCGCCCGAACCCAGGAGCGCGAATTAATCGATCGTGAAAAAGTTCAAATGAGTATTGGCTTTGATGGTTTTTATGTTGGGGTAAGCGTGGCCGACCAGTTTGGCAGTATTGATCGACAGCGGCTCTTAAATTTGGTTTCCGCTAATTATAAGGAATCGGATTACACGGTGAAGACTGCTCAGGCAGGAGCCGGCCTTGGTTTGGCTACGGTTTATAATTGTGGAGCCACTTTAATTTACAATTGTGAATTGAGGCAACGCACAGAGTCCACCCTCCTTTACCGCGCATACCCGACCTACCGAGAGTTTAAGAGTCAACCTAAGTTTTTTTCAGCACGGTTCCATGTCTAATTCCGTTATTTTAGCCTCCTCATCGCCCAGGCGCCTAGAGCTGCTGCGATCGGCGGGAATTGACTTTAAAGTCATTGTTCCAAATATTGATGAGACTCGTCTAAAGGATGAGCACTCTAAAAAAATGGTCTCGCGTCTGGCCCACCTAAAAGCCTTGACCATTGCGGAGGGGCTTAAGGTGACTAACAGTGGATCGTCCATTTTTGTCATTGCGGCCGACACGACCGTGATGAATGATCAAGGCCAAGATTTAGGAAAACCTGCGAATCTGAGGGCCGCAAAAAAAATGCTTCAAAGCTTACAAGGTCGAACGCACCAAGTATTTACGGCGTATTGCATTTTAAAATTAGGACAAAATAAGCGAATTCAAACTATTCGAAGGACGATCAAAACAAGGGTCACGTTCCGAGCACTGAGTAATTTGGATCTTGATTTTTATTTAAGTCGCTACGAAGTTTTAGATAAAGCCGGAGCCTATGGCGCACAGGATGGGGGTATGTTTTTGATCTCGGAGCTAAAGGGAAGTTTTAGTAATGTGATGGGGCTTCCCTTGACACATGTCCTTGAGGATCTTAAGCGATTGGGCATCAAGAGTGGACGCTAAAGAGTTGAAGGAGATGGCCCTTCGGTACGAAAGTGTACGCAAGAAAGTGATTTTAGCTTCGGCTCAAAGTCCTGGCCTCAAGGAGCCCCAATTAATTGCGGTCAGCAAATTTCAATCCTTTAAAAAAATCGAGGAGCTTTCCGCCTGTGGGCAAAACGATTTTGGCGAAAACTATGTACAGGAACTGGTAGAAAAAGCGAATCAAGCAAAAGTTTTAGGGTTAACTAAAATCGCCTTCCATTTTATTGGTCACTTACAAACCAATAAAGTTAAGGTGCTCCTTCCTCATGTAGATAGTATTCATTCAGTCGATTCGATTCGATTGCTCCAAGAGATTAACCGTCAGGCTGGTAAATTAACCTTAAAAATGAAGTGTTATTTTCAAGTTAATTTAGACCAAGAACCCACTAAATCGGGATTTAGCGAAAGTGAGCTCGCAGGTCTTTGCAATGCGGTTATGGAAGTGCCTTGGATAGAACCACAAGGACTGATGGCGATTCCCGACCCTAAGCGTACCCCCGAGGAATCTTTTAAACGGCTAGCACAACTTTCTGCACAATACGGGGCAAGGCTAGGAATGGGGCTATCGATGGGAATGTCAGAAGATTTCGAATGCGCCATTCGCCATGGTTCTACAGTGGTGAGAGTTGGATCCGCCTTGTTTGGACCCAGAGAAAAGTGAATAGTGAACAGAACAGCAGGAAAAAATGTCGTTAAAAGAGAACAGGCTTGCCCAAATTAAGATAAAAATTCATCAGCTGGAAGCGCGGGAAGCCGCCGAAACAGCACCCGCTTTGAAAATACTATTTCGCATCGCCCGTTTTTCTGTTTTGTTTATTCATGAAATGGTCAAGGACGACGCGGGCATTCGCGCGCAGTCGTTTTCTTACTTGACCCTATTTTCGATGTTGCCCGTCCTTGCAGGATTTTTTATGATGCTAGGTTTGCTTTCGCATTGGGGGCCGATTCAGAAAGAGTTTCAAGATTTTTTAGAGCAGCTTCTTCAACCGATGCCGGACGAATACCGGCAAACGCTTTTTACATTTTTTATTAGCTTCAAAGACCAGTTTTTGAAAAAGGTAAATGATGCGAGCGCACCTATTGGTTTATCCGCGCTTGCGGTCCTGGTTTGGGTTACGGCAAAAGTTTATTTTAACATTGAAAACCTGATGAACCAAATTTGGGGAGTTCATCAGGAACGCTCGTGGGGGGAGCGGATCAAAAACTTTGTCGTGCTGACGATTATTTTGCCGCTCATTACCGGTGCCGTT
>CAIMNF010000441.1 GCA_903842755.1 Oligoflexia bacterium | reverse complement strand
TCGCGGAGGTGCGACATGTCGTCGATGTGATCCATCCAGTGCGAGTCGATGGACCGAAGTGTCACGATGTTCTCGGCGTTGGTGAGTGTCTGTGGATCGTAGTCCTCGCACTTCTTCTGGTACGCGTCCCGCACGAGCGCGACGAGAGAGTCCCTCAACTTTTCATGGTCGTTGAAGGAGCGGACGAAGATCTTGCAGCGAGTTCCCTGAAAAGCTTAGTGGAAAACGGCTTTAAATAATATGAGTTTAAAAAAGACGAGACATCCAGTTGCCGTTTATAGTTCCGGAAAAGGGGTGTCGCCGGGGATTGTGATCGGGAAGATTTTTGTTGTCCGAGAGGGGCTAGGCCAATTGCCTACGTGGAAGGGGGCAGCCGTCGAATTGGAGAGATTTTTATCTGCTCAAGCCGCTGTTTTAGAGCGGATGATCCGCCTAAAGGAAAAAGCCTTAGCCGAAATTGGTGAAGAAGAAGCAGCCATTTTTGAAGCCCACGAAATGATGATTCAAGATGAAGAGTGGAGTAGTAGAGTTCGCTTCTATATCGAAGAGCAGAAGGTCGTTGCCGAAAAGGCCGTTCAAGAGTCGCTCCGGGAGCAAATGGAGGTTTTTGAGTCCTCCAGTTCGGAAATTTTGCGAGGACGGGTGACGGATCTTAAGGACTTGCAGTCTCAATTCTTGGCAGCTTTAGGTTTTTCGCAAAATAATTTAAGCGAAATTAATTCTCCGGTCATTTTAGTCGCCGGTGATCTTACGCCTTCTCAAACTGTAGGGCTCGAGCGCAAAAATATTTTAGGGATGATTACGCAAAAAGGCGGCCAGACTTCTCATACCGCCATCTTGGCCCGGGCTAGTCGTATTCCCGCGGTTGTGGGAGTAGCTGCGATTGATTCGTTAGAGAATGGACAAGAAATTGCGTTAGACGGACTAGAGGGAAATATCTACTTGGTCAATTCTGCCGATTCTCGTTCTTACTTTACGGATCAGGTAGAGCACGAAAGGCAACAACGCGCGCGTTTCGAGCAATTTCGGGGTAAAGAATCGACTACCTTGGATGGCCGGACGGTAGACCTTTACGCAAATATTGGCGGAGTGAATGATTTAGAAGCCGTCCATTTAGGGGATGCGGAAGGAATTGGACTTTTTCGAACCGAATTTTTATTTATGGAGCGAACCACTGCTCCCAGCTTGGAGGAGCAACGCGAGAGTTACGCCAAGATTTTGAACGGCTTGGGTTCCAAGGAAGTCGTCGTCCGAACGCTAGACGTTGGCGGCGATAAGCCCATTGCGTATTTGAATTTTCCGAAAGAAGAAAATCCTTTTTTAGGCTTGCGTGCCATTCGGTATTGTTTTCAGCATTTAGATGTATTTAAAACTCAAATCAAAGCAATGCTACTTGCAAACGAAAATGGAAATTTGTCTATTTTATTGCCGATGGTCAGTAACGCGGAAGAAGTAAAGCTTGCTCAAAAAATTATCCAGGATTGCCACGATGAACTCACGGCCAGTGAGCACAAGTATGCCCATCAGCCTTACAAAATCGGAGCCATGATCGAAATTCCTTCGTTAATTTATGAAATGAAGGAATTAGCGCGCTATGTTTCATTTGTGAGCGTTGGAACCAACGATTTGTTACAATATACAGTTGCGGTAGACCGTATGAATGCCGCAGTGCAAGATCTTTATACTCCGTACCACCTCGGCTTTTTAAGAATGATGCGAGTCTTGGCTCAAGAAGCGATCCAGGCAGGTTTAAATTTAGGAATTTGTGGGGAATTAGGTGGTAGTCCGCTTTTTATTCCGCTGTGGATTGCGATGGGTTTTAATAAGTTAAGCATGAATCCTGGCCAAATTTTGGAGGCCCGAGCCTTGATCCACGATATTTCGTTTGAATCCTGTCAGAAACTTTTAGATAGTGTCTTAAATTGCTCCAATCAATATGAGGTTGAGCGAGAGCTGAAAAAGGGGGGAGTATTTGATGAAACTCAAGGGGGGGCTCGGAATTCCGTGTCTCATGTTGTTAGCGGTCAATCTTTGGACAAAAACAAGTTTAGCTAATGCAGAATCCGGGGCGGATCATTTATTCGCGAGCGGCGCTCAAGCAAACGATGCTGATCTGGAAAAAGAATACCGATACTCGATCCAAGCAATTCAGAAAAATATTTTATCCAATGGCGGTGTAATTGCATCACCATCCACTGTAGCTCCGAACTATTATTATGAGTGGATTCGCGATTCATCTTTGACCATTAGCGCACTTGCTTCGTTGCCGGATTCTGATGTTCCCGACTCGGTCTTAACAGGTTGGGTAATTCATCAACTTGCTCTTCAAGTGACCCCTAAACTTACCGACTTGGGCGAGCCTCGTTTTAATGTAAACGGAACGGCTAATTTTGATCCTTGGGGGCGACCGCAGAACGATGGTCCAGCGCTGAGGGCCTTAGCAGGTATGGCGATCGCTCAACGATGGAAGCGCCAAGGACGAATGAGTGAAATCAACTCTTATTTATACAGTCCTGATTTACCCGCTAAAACGTTGATCAAGCGGGACCTTGAGTACGTTTCTTATCATTGGAACGAGCCTTGTTTTGATTTGTGGGAAGAGGAACAAGGGTTTCATTCTTATACTTTGACCGTTCAAAGGGCGGCGTTGGAGCAGGGAGCAAAGTTCGCCACTGAAATGAATGACCCAAATGCGGCTTCTTTTTACAAGAAGCAAGCAGCAGGGATTACCAGCATGCTCAAAACGTTTATTGATTCACAAAATCAAACCATTATTTATGCTCTGAACAAGACGAAATCTAATGAGTCTAAAAGCACCTCACTGGATGTTGCGGTTCTATTAGCTGCGAATCAAACCTTTTACGATGGCCAATTTCATGTTCCGATGGGGCCATTAGTGAATACGGTAAATGCCTTGAGTGATGCGTTTCAGAAAGAATATGCAATCAATCAAGTGGCAGAAGACGATTTTTCGTCCCAAGGGGTTGCCTTTGGTCGATATCCCGGTGATGTTTACAGTGGGACTGCATTTACAACCGGAAATCCATGGTTTTTATCTACCCTTGCGCTAGCTGAATTTGATTGCCGTAAAAATGCCAAACTCACCGATTTGGCCACTCAGCAATTTAACTTGGTTCTTCGCCATATGAACCATGACAGTAACAGTTACGGTGCACTGTCCGAGCAATTTAACCGTGATACGGGAATTGAACAAGGCGCACGGGATTTGACTTGGAGCTATGCTGCGTTTATTACGGCGTATCAGGCCTGCTACGGTATTGCGCAATAGATTTTGGAACCGACAGGATGACCATACCGGAATTGTGGGTTAAGGAAAAAAAACGAATTCTAGTTGGTTTGGGCATTGCGTTCATTGTATTTGCAAATCCGTTTTACCTTTATGCAGTCGTAAGCGATTATTCACTGTTAAGTAAAATCGATCAAAAAATCCGAACTCTGTTTTCAAAGGGTGCAAATTGTCATGAAAGTTCTGCTTCGCCGGACCTTTGTTATCGTGATGCCTTAGAGTTGACCAAGTCGATTTCCGAAGACGCTAAAAGGATGACCTCAGTCGGGCGCTACGAATTAACCGCAAGAATTCTAGTGATTTCGGGGAAATATAAGCTTTTTAGAAAAGATGCAATTGGGGCGGAGCTTTTTGTTCGCCGTGGCGCCTTGGCTTTAGTTCGTGCCAACAATGATTATTTAAGCCGATTTCCATTTGTTTCCGGCGTGGACACGGTGATTAACTCACTGATGCTTGACGATTTTTGTGATCTCACTACCCGGGATAAACGCTTTTACGAACTTTCAAAAGTGGATTCCCGGCACGACCAAGTGGCGCTATTAGTTAAGGTAACGCGGGCGATGTGTCGGGAAGAGTGATAGACCCAATCTGGCCCGTACCGTGCAGTACTGACTCGCGTATTTTGACGAAAATTTCTAAATCGGTTTTCCTGACTTCCGGATTAGGACTCCAGCCTTCAATACGGATTCGCTCACATACGGCTTTGAGCTGAGCAATATCGTCCGAACTTACGCTGCTGCTCTGATAGTGATGGGTTTCTAGAACGGTTGCGATTTCAAGCAGCTTTTCGGCGGCCGTCCTTAAACCGAACCCCATTTTCTTGCTATTTAAAAACTCATCAAATTTAAGAGTGTTTCTTCCAAGGAGAGTAGAAAAAGCCTTAAACTGCCCAATGGGTGCGTTAAGATCATGCCTAAATTCCGACAAGCTTTGCAGGTCGGGGGTTAGGCTTTGGGGGTGCTCTGCGTGGCTGAACAGGCGGGTTTCTGCTGTAATCTTGGAACGAAGGCCCGGGTGGCTCTCAAAGAATTGCATCACGCTACCGACCTGGTTTGTTTTTTGCTCAAGTCCAAGAGATTCCTTAGATAAATAGTTTCGTTTCGGACTAAAGAACCCTGCTTTTTCATTGAATGCAGTGATCGTCCCGTCTTTCGCTTCGGCCTCTCCCGCCCAAAGTACTTTTTTGATCCGGCCATATTTTTTTTCTG
>CAIMNF010000440.1 GCA_903842755.1 Oligoflexia bacterium | reverse complement strand
TTATTTTTGCCATAACGTTAGTGCTGCGTCCTTTTCTTCATTTCTTCGTCGCGTAAATCCTTGCGCAGAATTTTACCGACATTGGTTTTAGGGAGTTCCGTTCTAAATTCAATATATTTTGGGAGCTTGTAGCCTGTTAAATTCGCTTTACAAAAATTTCGAATTTCGTCTTCGGTTAACGACGAATCTTTCTTTACAATAAACAGTTTTACCGCCTCGCCGGATTTATCGTCTGGCACACCAATCACGGCTGCTTCAAGCACCTTTGGGTGCAAAACGGCGACATCTTCTACTTCGTTCGGATACACATTAAAGCCAGAAACCAAGACCATGTCTTTTTTGCGATCCACAATTTTCAGGTACCCGTTTTCATTCATATACCCTAAGTCCCCGGTTCTAAAAAAGTGATCTGCGGTCATCACTTTTGCCGTTTCGTCGGGACGGTTCCAATACCCCTTCATCACTTGGGGGCCGCGAATACATAACTCGCCAACTTGTCCTAAATCGACATTTTGACCGGAATCATCTTTGATCACCACTTCGGTCGAACAAATGGGTAAGCCAATGTACCCGTTATAGTCCTTTTCGTTCATTGGATTGATACAGGCAGCAGGCGAGGTCTCGGTTAATCCATAAGCTTCAATCAACGGCGTTTTGGTCACTTCCTTCCATTGTTCGGCTACCGCGCGCTGAACCGCCATGCCTCCGCCCAAGGTAATTTTTAAGTGTGAAAAATCAAGCTTTTTAAAGGCCTCGTTATGCAGCAAGCCATTAAATAGCGTGTTTACGCCCGTAATAGCCGTAAATTTCCACCGCCCAAGTTCCTTAACAAACCCCGCAATATCCCGCGGATTAGTAATTAAAACATTCAACGCACCTACCGAACAAAAAATCAAACAGTTCGCCGTCAGCGAAAAAATATGGTACATCGGCAGCGGCGTAATCACGATCTCCTTGCCATCTTCGATTAAAAATTGAATCCACGAACGGGCCTGTAGCATATTTGCAACGATATTTCCGTGGGTCAGCATCGCCCCCTTGGAGACGCCTGTGGTTCCGCCCGTGTATTGCAAAAAGGCAAGATCGTTATGGGTCAACACGGGACGGCTTAAACTGGTTTGTGCTCCTTGACGTAAGGCTTCGCCCCAGGTTTCAGCGTGGGCAATGGAAAACGAAGGAACCATTTTTTTTACGTATTTCACGGCTAAATTCGTAATCACGTTTTTGGGAAATGCAAGCGCATCGCCAATTTCCGTCACCACGACGTGCTTAATTGGCGTGTGCTCAATACAACTTTCTAAGGTTTTTGCAAAATTGGCCAGGATCACAATGGCCTTCGCGCCCGAGTCCTTGAGTTGATGTTCTAATTCACGCGAAGTATAAAGCGGGTTTACATTCACCACGACCATTCCTGCACGGAGCGCCCCGAAGAGCGCAATCGGATATTGGAGCAAATTGGGCATCATCAATGCCACTCGATCCCCCCGGGAAAGCTTTAAGTCATTTTGCAAGTAACACGCAAATCGATAAGAAAGTTGATCAAGTTCGGCATAAGAAATCGTGCGCCCCATATTGTGGAACGCGCCTTTTTGGCTAAATTTGTGGAACATGTGCTCGGCCAGATCCACAATCGAGCTATACTGATTAATATCGATGACACTAGGAACGCCCGGCTGATAATGTTTCAGCCAAATTTTTTCGGAAGCGATTCGGTCAGCGGTGGCATTATTTTGACCACCCTTTTCGCGATGCCTTTCTTGCGGGCCGCCTTCGTTAACATGATCTTCGTGTACCTGATTTCCATGGGACGAATCGAGCGCTGGGTCCTTGCTTTTTTTATTCATGTAAACGTTATCGTAGAACAAAGAAGCGGGATCGGCTACCCATTTTCTGCGTCCCACCGCACCGGGATTAAATTTTTATCATTGAGGTTCTGTTTTACGGAATCGCGGCTTGCACTCGCGCCTCCTTCCCACTAAGCTTAGGGAATATGAACAGCACGAATCCTAATAGTTTTGGCACTCAGGCTCAACTCTCGGTAGAGGGAAAATCGTACCAATTTTACTCACTGAAGGCTCTTGCGCAAAAGACCGGCAAAGACCTCTCCAAATTTCCCTATTCCATGAAAGTTCTTTTGGAAAATTTACTGCGCCACGAGGACAACTTAGCGGTAAAAAAAGCCGATATCGAGGCGCTATTAAACTGGAATCCCAAAGCGGAACCGGATCGTGAAATGCAATTTACCCCTGCCCGAACCGTGCTCCAAGATTTAACGGGCGTTGCGGCCGTTTGCGATCTCGCCGCGATGCGTGCCACCATGAAGCGTCTGGGCGGCGATGCCAATAAAATTAACCCACTCACTCCGGCGGATTTGGTGATTGATCACTCCGTCCAAGTGGATCATTTCGGCGAAGCGACCTCTTTTGCCCAAAATCGGGCCATTGAATACGAGCGCAACGAAGAGCGCTACCAGTTTTTACGGTGGGGACAAAATGCATTCAATAATTTTCGGGTCGTTCCGCCAGAAACTGGCATTATTCATCAAGTCAATTTGGAATACCTCGCCACGGTGGCAATGACCCGCACCATGAGCTCGGGTCAAACAGAAGTGTACCCAGATAGCTGCGTGGGCACCGACTCGCACACCACCATGATTAACGGAATTGGAGTGGTGGGCTGGGGTGTGGGAGGCATTGAGGCCGAAGCGGCAATGCTTGGCCAACCAATCTCCATGCTCATCCCGCAAGTGATTGGAATGAAACTGACGGGCAAACTGCAGCCTGGAATCACTGCCACGGATTTAGTGCTGACCATTACGCAAATCCTAAGGAAAAAAGGTGTGGTGGGCAAATTTGTAGAGTTTTTTGGACCTGGCGTTGCGGAGTTATCGCTTGCCGATCGTGCAACAATTGCAAATATGGCACCCGAATACGGGGCTACGATTGGTATTTTTCCGATCGATCAAAAGTCAACTCACTATTTGAAATTAACAGGCCGGGGAGCCAGCACTGCCTTGGTCACCGCCTATTACCAAGAGCAAGGTATGTGGTTTGATCCAAGCGCTCAGCCTAACTTTAGTGACACGGTGGAGCTGGATATCTCAAGCGTCGAGCCTTCTTTGGCGGGCCCTTCGCGGCCGCAAGACCGAGTGACGCTCAAGAATGTAAAATCCGAATTCGGCAAAGCGCTTCCGTCCTTAATTGCACAAATGAAGGATCCTTCCGTAAATCCTCAAGCAAAAGTAAAAATTCAAACTGAAAAAGACGGCGACGTAGAAATTTCTCACGGCTCGGTCGTGATTGCCGCAATCACCAGTTGCACGAACACGTCCAATCCAGCGGGCTTGATTACTGCGGGCCTTCTGGCAAAAAACGCGGTCGCGCGTGGTCTTCGGACAAAGCCTTGGGTGAAAACATCGCTTGCGCCAGGCTCTAAAGTCGTCACCGATTATTTGAACGAAGCAGGTCTTACCTCATCCCTTGAAGCATTGCGCTTTTACCTGGTGGGTTACGGTTGCACGACTTGCATTGGGAACGCGGGACCATTGATTGACTCTGTTTCTAAAGGGGTAACGGAGGGTAAGTTAGTGGTGGCCTCTGTCCTTTCGGGGAATCGAAATTTTGAAGGCCGGATTAACACCCAAGTACGCGCGAACTATTTAGCATCACCCGCTTTAGTTGTCGCTTATGCCATTGCGGGAACAGTGAATCTTGATTTAGACCAAGAAGCGTTAGGAACGGATACCGCGGGAAAGCCAGTTTTTCTAAAAGACATTTGGCCAACTCCCGCCCAAATTGAGGAATTAGTGACCAAACATGTTACCCAGACCCAATTCGAACGAAGTTATGCAAACGTATTTAAGGGCGACGAGTTCTGGCAAAAAATTAATGCCCCTCAAGGAAACCTCTATACCTTCGATCCGAAATCCACCTACATCAAAGAGCCTTCCTTTTTGCAAGAAATGACCTTGGCACCAAAACCGGTCACGGACATTAAGAATGCGCGTATTTTAGCGTTGTTGGGCGATTCCATCACGACGGATCATATTTCTCCGGCAGGCTCCATCTCTAAAAATTCGGCCGCGGCTAAACACTTGATTGGCTTAGGCGTGGAACAGAAAGATTTTAACTCCTATGGAGCGCGCCGTGGGAATCACGAGATTATGGTGCGCGGCACTTTTGCAAACGTGCGGCTGAAAAATAAAATCATGAACGGCGTCGAGGGCGGCCTCACCAAGCGCTTTAGCGCTGCGCACCCTGAGGGTCAAGAGATGACCATCTTTGATGCGTCCGAAAGTTATAAACAAGAGAACATTCCTCTTGTAGTCATCGCGGGCAAAGAATACGGGACGGGCTCCTCGCGCGATTGGGCTGCAAAAGGAACGCTTATGTTAGGGGTCAAAGCGGTCATTACGGAAAGCTATGAACGGATCCATCGCTCCAACTTAGTGGGAATGGGCGTGGCCCCGCTTCAATTCTTGCCGGGCGAATCGGCAGACTCCCTTGGCCTAAAAGGAGACGAAACACTAGACATTGAGGGCTTGGCGACCGTTCAACCCGGACAAAAACTTAAAGTCAAAGTAAAATTTGCATCAGGGGCAAGCAAAGAGTTTACCGTACTTTGTCGAATCGACACCGCAAACGAACTGGAATATTACAAAAATGGCGGAATACTTCATTACGTCATTCGGCAATTGCTTAAATAACGATTGAATAAAGGAAATACGCCCATGACCCGCGAAGAAAAAATGGAACTGATTCAACGAATGCTCGGAATCAAACATAAACTCAAGGTTCATGACAGCATGAAAGCTCCAGAAACCCACGAAGAGCTTTCGGTTAGTTTGCTTTCCCGCTGGGAGTTGGAAGACGAGCTTAAAGCGATCGAACTCCTGCTTGAAGCGCAACGCCAGGAAAACGTGATCGAAAAAACAAAGCATATCCAAGTGGAATATCTGTCCGGAAAACCGCATAAAAAGAAAAAATGAGCCAGACACCCCGCTCGCCGTCTCCTTTTAATGATCAATTTTCTGCTCCTTACCGTGCCCAGTGGGCGCGCGATATCGGGATGTTTTTTAGAATCGTCTTTGATTTCTGGCGCGGTTTTCACTTCCTCCGAGGCACTCGCCGTTCGATTACTATTTTCGGCTCTGCACGCTTGCCCAACACCAGTCCTTATTATCAAGAAGCGCGAACCCTTTCCAAGTACTACGCCGAGCGCGGCTTTGGCATCATTACTGGGGGTGGTCCATCCATCATGACTGCAGCAAATCAAGGATCGGTCGACGGAAAAGGACTTTCGATAGGCGTAAATATCGAAATCCCCCGCGAGCAAAAAATGAACCCATTTGTTACCTATGGTCATCAATGCCGCTATTTTTTCGTCCGAAAAGTGCTTCTTTGCCGCTATAGCGAGGCGTTCATCGCCTTCCCCGGCGGCTTTGGAACCTTGGACGAACTTTTTGAAATTTTTTCCCTGATCAATACTCAAAAAATGGTCGTTCGCCCAGTTGTCTTAGTGGGAAAGAATTATTGGAAAGGGCTAATGGATTGGTGCGAAAATACATTAGTCAAAGAAGGAACAATTTCGGCCGCTGAATTCAAAAAAGTTGTGGTCGTCGACAGTGCAGCCGAAGCAATTTCTTACTTGGCTTTACCCTAATTTTCGCGTCATAATTAAGAAATGAATAAACCACTCCATTCTAAAATATTTTTCTTCCTTTCCCTAATGACCATTTCTCTTAGCGCTTGCACTAAAGGCTGTAACCGCGGTTCCGAATCTACAAACACTCCTCCCGCTCAACAAGCAGCAACTCCCGTGGCGGAATCCCAACTTGAAGAAGCCAAGGTAACGATCACCGACTCCAAAGTGGGTGACGGGGCGGAAGCGGTTGCTGGTAAATACGTAACCGTACACTACCGTGGAACACTTCAAGACGGAAAAGAGTTCGACTCCGCAATGGGCGAAAACTCCTACACGTTCCATCTTGGTACGGGCGAAGTCATCAAAGGTTGGGATCGCGGCTTGCTGGGAATGAAGGTTGGTGGAAAACGAAAACTTATTATCCCGCCCACTTTAGCCTATGGCGCGTTTCCGGTAGGAATAATCCCCGCAAACTCTACTCTAACGTTTGAATTTGAACTGTTAAGCGTATCAGAAGCCGACCCCACCCGCGCCGCAAAACCAGAGCAAGGCAATTCTGGCCAGTAATTTCCATATAAGGAATCATTCACGATGATTCGAACGGAGCTAAAAGAATTAGTCGAAGCCGTCGGTGGCAAAGCCGGCCTGCTCATGCTCTTGGAACAATTCTACAGCCGAATGAGTAACGACTTAATGATTGGGTTCTTCTTTCGTGACAAGGACCTGACGTTGATTGTGAGCCACCAAGCAGAATTCATCTTAAATTCAGCCGGCCTGCCCTCAAATTTTACTGGAAAAGGCCCCGCACAGGCCCACACGCTCTTGCCCCCAATTTTGGCCGGCCACTTTGACCGCAGATTGGTCATCTTGCGCGAGGTATTAAGGGAAGCAAATGTCGATCAAAAATGGATCGATCGCTGGGTTGCATTTGAGGAATTGTTCCGGGGACTCGTCGTATCCCAATGAGACTTTGGCAAGATACTTAAACTGACGAGTAGCTCGTTGAGTCGCATTAGGGTTTGAGGACGCGTCTTATGTTTTCCGCGTTCAATTTGAGAAATATAGTCACGCCGAACTCCGGAAATTCGCGCAAACTCTTTTTGAGTCATCCCAAGGCCGGTCCTTAGAGCACGAAGGACGTGTCCCTTTTTCTCCGCCTCGGTCAGGATGGATGTAGCCTGATAGGTGGACGCCGACGAAAAACAATCTTCGATCATGCGCAGGGCAGTTGAATCTTCGTGGTAAAGGTTTGCCCCTCTCATAAACACGAGTTCGCGCTTTAAAGTGCGCAACAGAAGCAAAAGGGCAGTTCTGCGCGCTTTCTTGGGCAACGTACTTTGGGCCTTGATGAGGAGTACGATGCCCGGTTGGGCATACACTCTAAGGACGGAAGTATTGTAGGGACGACTCGGGTGATAACGCTCTTGCATAGGTTTTGTTTGATTTGATGCTGTGCCTTTCGCTCTACCCTAAGCAAATCCCGCGCCACTCATTCCCCGCTTTTACAAGATAGTTTTAGCTACCCTCCCGAAATGTTGAAAATGTTGGACGTGCTGATATTCGAAGGCGGTATAATTTCTAAAAATTCGGCGCTGAAAAGTCAAATCTGCCGGGCCAAACGCTCCGTCCGAATACTTTTTTGCAATTCAATTGCCTTTGCCTATTGTTGCCCTTGACTCCAATCCAACATTTTCAACATTTCGGGAATGGCAACCCAGGTTCATTGCCTGGAAGGCAGCGGCGTGGGTAAACTAAATTTGCCAACCGAATTTGGGACGAAGAGCTTGAATTTTGGACCGATATAAATAGAGCGCGACAGCGCTATCGTCGGGCTAAACGAACTCGCCGCGTTTGATTTTATCCACGATAATTTTTTCGGGCATTGTCGGATCCTTCGGGGCGACCGAAAAATAAGCTTGCTGCTCACAACGTCGCTTATTCTTTAACAGCCATCGCAAGATCTCTGCCGCACCCTTATTCTTTTTATCTTGGAAAAAAGGGTCGTTCTTTAGGGCATCATCGGCTTTTTTCAGCGAGCGCATCTCCTGGACGTCGTTCTCACGGACCGGATAATCGAACAAATCATACTTTTTAATGTCCTCTGGCAATACCCCTAAAAACTTAACCTCTGGAGCTGAGTAATCCTGATTCCGGATCAGCGAGGCGGCCGAGCCGGCCTTTAGTGTACGGTAAATGTTTTGCATCGTATACGCATCCAAATCGCCGAAAAAATACGACGGCACCTTTAGCTGCTCCTGAATGAGTTTAAGCCAACCGCGAACTGCATTCGAAGGCACCCCCTGTGAGCCGATCACGATACAATTGTGGCGCTTAGTAAATCCATTCGCGACCAACGTATTCGCCGTACCTTCGGATTCGACCACTAGCGCGAAATCAATTTTCTTCTTGGCAGTAAGCTTTAAGTTTTGGGGCCTGTTTTTAGGCTGAAATGGTGAAGTTCCCAGGCGTGATAAATCGATCGTCGCCACTTCGCCATCCGGCAGCGTTTCCGTAACGATCAGTTGTTGAGAATACGTTTGGCCGCCGCGATCATTGGCGTAACAATTCATATCCTCGCGATAACACTCTAACATCTCGCAAATAAAATCAATCGTGTCGTCGCTTTCGGGCTGATCTTGAAAATCGAGAGGCTTGAGCATTGTTGTGCCCTTTACCTCACCCTTACTCATGTAATACAACTCTCTCTTTGTATTGACGGCGCCGGTATCAATATTTCTGAGCAAAATTTCTAGCATAAAGACGGCTCGGCTCATTTTCTTAACCGAACTAACGTTTAGCTCCGTTGCCACTTTTTTCCCGCCTGGAGTTAAATAGCCTACTTTATGGTTATAAATTGCGTTGTCGAGCGAACATTTTGTTGCGTGAAGGACGGGGCGCTTGCCGCGCTCCAAATCGCTCAATAAGCGCTCACACAGTTCTTTACTGATAATTGGAATCTGACTTTGACTCTTTCCACCCTTAAGGTGCCCTTTACGTAATCCCATGATTATTGCTCCATTTCGGCGTCGCCGTCTTTTGCTCGTTGAGCTTCAAGTTTTTTATTTGCTTCCGTTAAGTCTTTCTCGGCGGCGGACGTATCGCGTCCTAAAATTTTCATTAATCCCTCGCGCGCACGCACCTTGCGCTCATCTTTTGCACCGGTGATTCGCGCCAAACCTTCCACTAGGATGGGACCAAATTGTTCGATATATTTTATTTTCTCTTCGAGGTCGTTTGCTTTATCTTCGGCCCGAATATAGCGCGAAAGCTTTTGGCCCGCTTGCATCAAGGCCCGGCGAATTTCTTCGACCAATTCATCTGAGGCATCGATGGTTTCTTTAGAGGCATTTTTGAATTTAATGAATGGTGAGACAACAGAGACTGCAAAAATATAGGGACCCTGAGGTAATGCATCTTTGGGCTGTCCTAAACCGTACGAACGCCAATTGACGGTGGTAATCGCTTGAACGATGGCGCACGCCGATTTATCAAACTGGAGTGGAACGCGGTTAGCAAAACGCAAAACCTGTACGGGTGAATCTGCATCGGAGCCGCGCTCTTCCAAGCGGGCAATTGCCACTTCAACCTGCACGGGTTTAAAATCACAGATGGTAGGCTTACGGGTCACTACTGAAAAGAAATCTACTTTTCCGATTCGTTGAATACTTTTGGAGAGCGCATCTTCGCCAATACTTAAAACAGAAGTCGTCGCAGGAGCTTTTAATTCTGTATTTTGAATGGCGGTAAATAACTTACCGAATTCGCCGTCTCCGAGCGCGTCCACATTTTTATCCAGAATGGCCTTATTGATTCCCGACTCTTTGTTTTTACACATCTCGTCCATGACGCTGTCCGAGATTCGACTAAACCCTTTTTTAAGCCAAGCGGCTACTTTTACACGGCCAAAAAGATGGGAATGGGCGATAAATTCGCCCAATTTCATGGTGTGAGGATGTGGCTCCGTGGCTTCAGGAATGGAGGGAACTTCGTCGCTCACCCGTTCAATCAGCTGCCACTCTTGATCGGGCAACT
>CAIMNF010000439.1 GCA_903842755.1 Oligoflexia bacterium | reverse complement strand
TTGCAGGAGTTTCATTATTGAGAATCATTATCAATAACAAATCAGATGTAAAGAAAATAATTCAGTCTGAATGAAAATTACGAGGTCACCATGACCATAAAGTCATCCCAATGATTTTTAAGGCGTGCCTTGAGTTTCAAAATGGCTTGGGAATGCAACTGACTTACGCGCGATTCGGTCACATCCAGAACGCGGCCAATTTCTTTTAAATTAAGGTCTTCATAGTAATAAAGCGAAAGCACTAAACGTTGTTTTTCGGGTAGGTCTTCGATTGCGTCTGCAACGAGGCGCTTAATGTGGGCTGAGTTTACTTCACTAAAGGGGGTGGGAACTTTACTTCCCGCTTCGCCCACTCCATGCAACGACCGCTTGTCCGAATTTGATAAATTACTTAAATCATCGTACGAAAGGAGGGACACGCTTCTGACTTCGTTAAGCAACTCGTGGTACTGCTCCGTTGTCATGCCCAACGAAATACACACTTCTTCGTCCGTGGCTTGTCGTCCTTTTTCTTGTTCAATTTTTGCGTAAGCGCGCTCTAAAATCTTGGCTTTTTCGCGAATCGAACGTGGAACCCAATCCTGCGCACGGAGTTCATCTAAAATGGCGCCGCGAATTCTAAATTCCGCATACGTTTTAAATTTGTTGTCCCGACGGTGATCGTACTTTTCAATCGCGTCCATCAGACCAATCACACCGGAACTAATCAAATCGTCGAGCTCGATATTTGAGGGCAACCTAGACGCAATTTTTTGAGCAATGAATTTTATCAGCCCCGCGTACTCAATAATGAGTTGCTCCCGTTGCATGTTCATCGGGGAATAATCACCGCTCACTAACCGATTGGTGTGGGCCGCCTCTTTGACTAATTCTTTTGCAAGTTCCTTTTGAAGTTCTACTTCTTTAACAATATTTTGCTTAGACTCTGCAATAGCGTCTAAGGCCACAACAACTTCGTCTGAAGCAATCATTTCAATTACGGGGAGCGGCTTTTCCTCTGCGGATTTATTTTTTACAGCGCTCTTCGCGACCGACTTTATTTCTACGTTATTTTCAGCTGTTTTAGGCTTCTTTTTTTCAATTTTTTCATTCTTAGCCGGAGCAACCGACACAGCGACTGCTGACTTTTTTTGCTGTGATTGGTATTTTTGAATTCCAGATTTTGTCGTCGTCGCCATTACCTATCTCCATGGTCTCCTGCCCCGTCATCCTGAGGGGGCATCTTTTTTAATGTTACAAAAAAAAATTACTAAATGATATTTAAAATCGAAGCAGTTAATCTTTCTGCCGATGCGTTTTCCCAGCCCTCTGTCACTTTTTTACCGGTGGAAAAAACAGAAACTGGAAGTTGCACGCGTTTCGAAAGCGAGTAAATCACCCCAAAAGAATACGCCTCATCAAGCTTTGTAAACATCAAGCTTTCTGGCTTGAGCGTCAAAAATGCTTTTGCTTGCTCGTGCAATTCTAAGTCGCGCGTCGTGCTCGAAACGACAAACTGAATCCTAATTTTAAGCTCGCCCAGCGCGTTCGCCCGAAGTATTTTCTGAAGCCGTTGAATGACTTGTGGTTCACGGGGTGACGCCCCGGGAGTATCAATAAACACGGTGGAACATTGGCTGAGGTCCTGGAGTGCAGACGTAAGTTCGTCTGCTGTTTGCACCATCCGGTAAGGGACGTGAATCGCTTTGGCAAAAACCACGAGCGGGTCTGCGCCCTCTTCTTTTGAAAGCTGAATGCGAATCATTCCAATTTTTTCATTCTTCACGCGCGCCGCGTGCGTGGCTAATTTGGCGATTAAGGACGTTTTCCCTACCCCACTCACCCCAACAAAGGCCACAATACCTGAATTTTGAAAAAACGGCTTAATATCCGTATTTTTTAAAAGCTCTTCCGCAACCGCGTCTAATACTTTGTCTTTATCCGCACGGTCGCCCGTATTCAGTTTGCGCCCAACTTCGCGCATCAGTTGCACACAAAAGCGGCGCTCCACCCCCGTTTGAACTAAGAGCTCGTAAGCTTCTTGTAAGGCTTCGGTCGCTTCGTACGGCGAATCCGAATCTAAATATTCTGGTTTCTTGCGTTCTTTGCGCATTTCTTCGACGAGGCGTTTTAAATTTTTTAGCTCCTCTTCAATTTGAGCTAAGTTGGTTTGATGCGCGGTTTGATAATTCTCTAAGCTTTGTTCCAAGTGTTCGGGAACCGCAATACTCGGCAATGGGGCGTCACTTTGTTTTGTGGTGTAGGAGTAATTCGGGGCGCCCCCAGAAGAGGTAGACGTAGGCTGATCGGTTTCTTCGTCCACCATATCGGCGTAGCGCACGGCGGATTTCTTTTTGGCTTCGGCCTTACCGCTGAGCTGGACTTTGTCGCGTTCTAAGCGTTTTTCCAAGTAGCTTTCATAAATATCCGCTTGCTTAGATGCAGGCAAATCGTTAATTTTTTGCGCATAAGCATCGGGCAAACGCTTATCGACGCTATTTTTTTTGGAAGTAGCGCGTTCGGAAACTGCGGCCGTCACCTCCACAGAACTTTTGGACATCAGCCCAAAGCCACGACGATTTTGTTTGGTTTGTAAAATGATCGCTTCAGGCCCAAGCTCACGCTTAATCGTCTCTAGAGCCTCCTGAAGAGTAGGCGCTTCATATTTTTTAACTTGCATATGCTAACCTCACTGTACCAAATGATCGGATATTTACGGAAGGAGTTAATTCATTGTGCGATAAAACAGTTACGTTCGGGATGAACCGATCGATTAACTGCTTGACATGCATCCGAATCAAGGGTGAGCACAACAACACGGCCTGATTGGTTTCTTGGATCAGCTCTGCGGCTTGATCATTGAGTTGGGAAACAAATTGGCGAACAAACTCTGGATCAAGGGAGAGTTGCGGCCCTTGGTCCGTCTGAATAATTCCTTGGGCAATGGTTTCTTCTACATTTTTATCTAAAGTGAGCAAGGTCAACTGGCCATCAAAGCCCACCAATTTTTTAGTAATGGTTCGCGCCAACGACGAGCGCACATGCTCCGTCAAAAGATTGGCATCTTTCTGATGGGGGGCGAGCTCCGCCATGGCTTCTAAAATGGAACGTAAGTCGCGAATCGAAACCCCTTCTTTGAGCAAGTTCTTTAACACGCGCAAAATAAGGCCGGTATTGAGAACGCTCGGAATGAGTTCTTCGATCACTTTTGGTGCAGATTGTTTTAAACCTTCCAGTAACGTTTGCAGTTCTTGGCGGCCTAGGATCTCGGCACAGTTTGCGCGGATTACTTCTGTAAGATGGGTTGCAATGACCGTGCTTAGATCTACAACGGTATACCCTGCGTAGTTGGCTTTGTCTTTATCTGCAGCAGAAATCCAAAATGCATCTAGTCCAAAGGCAGGCTCTTTCGTAGGAATTCCCTTAACCTTCTCGGATACATTTCCCGGATCCATTGCCAAAAGGTGTCCAACCATTAGCGACCCTTGCGCAATCGATATCCCCTTCAACAAGACTTGGTAATCGCCCGGCTTAAGCTCCAAGTTGTCACGAATCCTAAGCGGCGGCACCACGATTCCCATTTCCAGTGCAAATTGCTTCCGGATTCCGGTAATTCGTTCCAAAAGATCCCCATTTTGAGCACCGTCCACTAACCCAACTAAACCATAACCCACTTCCAATTCCAGCGGATCGATCCCCAACAGATTCTCGATTTTTTCGGGCTCTTTTTTAAGCTTCTCTTTTTCAGCCAGTGCTTTACTTTGAACTTCTTGGGCGGCATCGCGCTTCCGAATTCGATTGGCCATTAACGTCAGCCCCAATCCTAAAATCGCAAAAGGAAAAAAGGGAAGCCCTGGCATAATCCCCATCATTCCCATTACTCCGGCGCCCACATACAACGCTTTGGGCTGGGAAAGGACTTGCTTATTTAATTCGCTTCCTAAATCACTCGTTCCACCGGTTCGAGTAACAATAATACCTGCCGCCGTAGAAACAATCAGCGCCGGAATTTGCGCCACAAGACCATCTCCGATAGTCAGCAAGGTAAACGTCTGCGCTGCGTCCGCAAGGCTCATCCCCCGCTGAACGGTTCCAATCACAATTCCGCCAATGACGTTAATAAAGACAATTAAAATGCCGGCAACGGCATCTCCGCGCACAAATTTGCTCGCACCGTCCATGGCTCCGTAAAATTCAGCTTCGCGGGCTACCTCGGCTCGGCGGGTTCGGGCAATTTCTTCGTTAATTAATCCGGCATTCAAGTCGGCATCGATGGCCATTTGTTTACCCGGTAAGGCATCCAAGGTAAAACGCGCGGAAACTTCAGCCACGCGGCCCGCGCCTTTGGTGATGACCACAAAGTTGATCACCACCAAAATGGCGAAGACGACGATCCCTACGGCGTAATTACCACCCACCACAAAATCACCAAACGCGTGAATCACTTGTCCGGCTGCGCTGGTGCCCTGCTCAGATCCGCGGAGTAAGATGATCCGGGTCGTGGCCACATTAAGCGACAGTCGGTACAAGGTCACAATCAACAAAAGAGTAGGAAAAGAGCTAAATTCAAGCGCGCGCTTTACATAAATCGCCGTGATCATCATGATCATGGACATTGCAATTCCAAAGGAAATCAAAATATCCATCAGGAAGGCGGGAATGGGAATAATCATGATGGCTAAAATGGAAATCAAGCCAAACTCAATAATAATATCCGTAATTTGATAAAATTTTTTAAAGAAGCCCGAATTTAAATCGGTACTTGAAACTGGTGGGGTGGGAGTTTCTGCCATTGATTCTTCGTCCTTGAATCCTCAAACGGGTTTACATCATGTAAGCCCTTATTTAAATCGTAGCATTAACGCAGCAGCTTGGAAGAGAAATTTTGGAAAAATTTGCCGTGCCCAATCCGAA
>CAIMNF010000438.1 GCA_903842755.1 Oligoflexia bacterium | reverse complement strand
TGCAAGCGGTGATCAATACTCAGTTCTCCTAAAAAAGGATTGTTTTTAAGAAAAAATTTTCTCAATATTAACCATTCCAACCCTGAGCCGACCAACCCCAGACCCACCATCGATCCTAATGATAAAAACAAAGGAATTTGTGATTGAAACCGACTAGCCCCCCAAGTGACTAAATTTTGCCTCACTTCCCTTAAGTCGCGCAGTTCAATGCGCTGAAGCCCCAACAACATCACCATCGTTAAAAACAATACAATGCACAGGCCCATGCGCATTTCTAACTTCAAATGCGCGTAAAAAGTTTGAAGCCTGAGATGATGAATGGGGCTAGAATCAAGCCGGGCAACCTCAGGTAGGCTTCTTATTTTTTCAAGGACTTCTTCGGGCACTACGCCGCGAATCAAAACCACTTTTGGAATGAGCTGTAACCCTTCTTTGCCCATGGCTCGCACGGTTTGAACGACTTCGGGTTCCTCCGGTGCCATGCGATTCAAGACTTCATCGACAGACAATTCCTCAACCCATAATGACGAGGACAGGGGTAAATCCGAAAGCAGGTTTTGCACAGCATTGGATTTTTCGTCCTTCAACTGCACCGTCACCCATTTGGCGCTTTTTGCGAAAATTTCGGTCCTTTGAATCTCTTGGTCGATCGCTCCTCCCAACCAAGCCACCACCAACAACTGCATAATCGCAAGAGCCATTAAACATTGAAGCATGAAGGAACGGATCCAAGGCAATGTCGAAATGCGCATTAAAAACCCAAACTTCATCCGGCAGCGCCCCCTCGAGATTCCTCCACTTTCAGCGCCCCTTCCTTTAAAATTCCGACTCGTTTTCTCAATCGTCGGACCATTTCTAGATCGTGGGTTGCAAAGAGAATCGCCGTGCCCGACAACTGAACGCGCACCAACAGATCCATAATTTTCCACGTCATTTCGAAATCTTGGGACCCCGTAGGCTCGTCCGCAATAATGAGATCCGTTTTTTTGCACAATGCTCTTAACAGAGCTACCCTTTGGCGCTCACCCCCTGAAAGCGCACCGACCTTTTTGTCCCAGTAGCTTTCCAAGCTCATGACCTTTAAAAAGTGTTTGATTTGCGCGTACTCGACCAGTTCATTCGATTTTAAAGAAAACCGCGTCAGCTCAATGTGATCGCGTACCGTCAGGTCAAAAACCAATCCCAAATTTTGAGGAATATACGCGACACGTCTGCGAAGACGCTGCATTTCAGATGCGGTGGCCTGCTGCAAACTTGTACCCAAAACGGTTACGGTCCCCTCGGTTGGTTGCTCAAAGCTTGCGATTGTCCGCAAAAGCGAGCTTTTACCGGCCCCACTTCCACCCAAAATATACAGGAACTCGCCTCGATCCAACTTAAATTGAATGCCCTTCCAAACGGTTTGCCCGGCGGAGTAAACCTTGGTCAAATTTTCAACTTTCAGGAGCGGTATTTTCATGATGTACTGAGTCCAGTCTACCCTATGTTCAACTCTAACCTCAATCGTCAATTTAGTGTGGTCTCGAGAACTCTGCTGAACGCGCTTTTTAGAACGCTCAAGATGTCTCTTTTTGGCATTGTATGGAACTTATTTCTTCATGCGTTGATTTTAAGTCTCTTATTGTATTGGTCCTTCACTTCACGCCGATCCGACTTTGACCAGTTCTGGAGCGAAAATCAGCTCACGTTGGCTACCCTTTGCCAAGGTGCGATCATTATTTTTTTTAGAGAAAACTTAGGGACGCGCTTAAGAATTACGCCGAAGACGCAAGCCACTTTTTTATCTTTTTTTCTC
>CAIMNF010000437.1 GCA_903842755.1 Oligoflexia bacterium | reverse complement strand
CCGATCGATGCCGGGCTCGCTCGCGGATTCGCCCAGGTACTCGACCGGGGTTGCAATCGAAGTGTCAATGCATTGACCAGGAAGCCCCGCGTGCGGACCAAATTTTCCACTCGGCATCGGAGTACCTCTTTGGAGGCGATTTGTTCCAGGCACCGTACAAAGAAGGTCTCCTTGTTCTAAACTGTACTGCGATAGATCTAAAAATTTTGGGAGTTCCTGCGCGAAAGTACTTCGTCCAAAAATTAGTAATAAAAAAAGCGTAAATAAGTTAAAGGTCACGGCAAGCGAGTCATTCATTCTCATGCGTCCTTTATAGGTTCATTCGAGCTAGTCGTAAAGAGGGGATGTTTTAGGCGTCAAAACTCAATCATTCTCATCGAAATCATTGTTTGTTTCATCCCTGGATTGACTCAACGAACATTATTGATATTCTATCTCTTATAGGATTAAACCGTTCACGTGAGGCAAGCACAGGTTGAATAGGCCAACAAAGGAATTTTCCGCTCCCCATAAGTTTTCGATCGTTCTCTTAGCAGCTCTTGCGTGTCTTTGTTTATTACCCGCCGTTACAAGTGCCGCGGCCTTAGTTCTGGGAATTCTTTTTGCCCTTTTTTTTAAGCATCCGTTCCCTGCGCATACCAAATCGGCCACAAAGAAACTCCTTTCACTTGCAGTGATTGGATTAGGGGCGGGCATGAATCTAGAAATGGTCGCAGACGTCGGAACTGCAGGAATCACGTATACGTTTATTGGAATCGCGTGCACACTTGCTTTAGGCGGCGGGTTGGCAAGGCTTCTTCGATCCGATGCCGAGACTTCGTTATTGATTTCGGTAGGCACCGCGATTTGCGGAGGCAGTGCCATCGCTGCAGTTGCACCCGTCATTCGCGCAAAAGAACATTCGATTAGTATTGCGCTCGGTGTGGTTTTTTTGCTGAATTCCTTGGCCCTCATTCTTTTCCCGTGGATTGGGCACCATTTTGGACTGACGCAAACTCAATTTGGACTTTGGGCGGCCCTTGCCATTCACGATACTAGCTCGGTCGTGGGTGCCACACTCCAATACGGGAGCGATGCTTTAAGAATTGGAACCACGGTAAAACTTTCCCGCGCCCTTTGGATTGTCATCATCACGCCAATCTTTGCACTTTGGATGAGCAGGAAACGTAAAAAAGATGAACCTCAAAGTAAAACTCAAAAGCCATGGTTTATCTTAGGATTTATCCTTTTGGCTGCCCTTTTTACCTACGTCCCTGTTGTTGCAGAATACGCTCCCTTTATTGAAAAAATCGCTAAAAAGACGCTCACGCTATGCCTATTTTTCATCGGCACGCATCTGAGCGTGAAATCCATCAAAGAAGCTGGTATTCGCCCGATCTTACTGGGAAGTTTATTGTGGCTTGTCGTTTCGACAGTCACTTTATTTGCCATCGAAGAACATTGGATTGGCTTATAGCCTTTTCATTACAGCGCCTTCGGAAGTTGCACCACTACATAGCCGCGAAAGAGACCCGCAGTTTTGTCAACGGTAGCCATTCCCTTTAAAAACGTTTCTTCCGAAACCCAATACGGTTCGTACCATTGGCGGTCAGGATCCATGATGAGCACTCGTTTTAGCCGAGCATCATAAGCACCCACGGGAGCAATATGGCCCGCATCCGCGTCTCCCGTATAAACTCCCTGAATAAAATTTGCGATAATCAATTGCCGACCAGACTTTTCCATACTCACTAAGGCACGATGAAGAGCAGCCTTTGTCGCCGGCTCCTGATCGGGCGTATGAACGACGGTTACCGAAAGCGGCTTCACCTGATAGGCCTGGAAACTTTTTTCGACCAATGGTTTTAGCTGATCTAACGTTACGCCATGCCCATGTTCCCCTAACCCGACTTTCCAGGCATCGTCGTCTACTTTTTTAAGCAATCCCACTTGAGTAACGAGTTCATCATCCGCGGTTAATTTTTGGCCTACACGAGCCGCATTGACGGCCATTGCAACACTCGCCAACGAGCAAGACGCATCATCTTTTTGAGGCAAATAGTAAGGACTCAGGGCCCAATAAGTAGGCGCTGGATTTTTTTGAATATAGGCATGCGACTGCGAAAGCAAAATAGCCTCGGGTCCATACTTGGGCTTTGGTGTCCCGGAACTGCTTGCTGCTTCCGTGGTCCCTGGAGTCGAAGAGGGAGAGAGCGATGGTGCCGACCCATTTGGCGAAATGCTCTTGGTGCTGGTGGCACAGCTGAATAAACCAATTCCAATAAGTCCTAGTAAAAATAATTTCATAGGACCTATTTTTATCCTAAAAGCCTAAATTTGTTTACTCAAATATTTAGCTAGATTGCCCAAGTGCTGCTTCCCGCCTTCGATCGCTCCATAGTGAACGGCTACCCTTTCGAGCTCCTGTTGACTCGGAAATAGTTGAGTCATCGTTAGATTGGTACCCATTCCCGCCTCTTCAAAGGTAATGCGGGATTGGAAACTCACCTCTTGAACGTCTTCACCATGCCCTAATTGTTGGTAAAAAATGAGGTGCGGTTTTTGAATTTCCAAGAATTGAATTTTATTTTGATAGTCCTGTCCGTCCGGACCATGCATCACGAACTGCCAAATACCATTGGCCGAGAAATTCATGGTTTTGGTGGTAATCGAAAAACCGTCTGGCCCCCACCACTGCGCAAGCCGATCTGGCGAAGACCAAGCTTCAAATGTTTTGGAAATGGGCGCATTTAAATATTTTTTGTAAGTCGCAGTATTTTTTTCGAGTGTGACGATGCACTGTCCCTGGTCAAAGTTCGCCAAGTGATCAAGGACTTTTTCGAATCGATCCAAGGATTGATTCCAACCTTCGAGCTCGCCAAATTGCTCTGCAATTTCTTCCGAATGGTTCCGGCAAAGAGTTAACGTTGTACAATCGTCACCTCTACTTTCAAAAGTAACCAAGTCGATCATTTCGTTAGGAAAATTGGATTCTCCAAAATAATCGGACGCGGGCCGAATGGTTCCATCCTTGTCGCTAAAATACATTTTGGACCCGATCTTTTCGGGAACAACTATTTCCGTATACTCCCCCACGTTCCAATAGTCTTTCCCATCGGGCGCGCGCATACAAAAATGGAACTTGCCTCCGACTTTTAAATCGATGCTACAAAAGGGCGATTCGAAGTTCGCAGGTCCCCACCACTGCTGGACCAGTTTTGGGTTGGTCCACGCTTCGAATACTTTTTCGCGTGGTACTTTAAATTCGCGGGTAATTTTAAATTCATTTTTATTCACTGCAGCCCTCTTTCGTGATCGTTTTAAACAGGATAGAGTATCAGCCAAATGTTAAAAGTCACTCTCTTTTCTTTATTGATCATTCTCGTTCCTCAACTGTGCCTTGCAAGTGAGGGACTTGGTTTTGCCAAAAAGCTGGGCTCGACCATTTTAAATTCCCCGGAGGAACTATGGGTCGGAGTGAAGAGCAAGAACTTAAAATTCGTCGTGCGAGAACCGAGCGATGGCCATGCAATTTTTGTAAATTTTAGTGACGGTGAACTAAAACCGTTAGCTCAATCCATTCTAAAGTCTGAGGGGATCATCAAAGAATCCACGGTCGTTCTGCCCCCAATCGATTTTTTCGCCGGTTGCGATTCCAATCGATGCGGCGACAACCAAGATGCCAGCACCCAAGAGAAACTTTCACCGATGAAGGCTTTGGCAAAAACAATGACCGCGCCATGGATGATTGTGAATCCGTTTCTCCCGGACGATTGGCTCAAAGGCATGACTAGTATGGGAGTCAATACGGCCGATGCACTTATTTTTATCTTTTTCCATGAGGCGTTTCATCAGTACCAGGATGGAGTTTTTACGAACACACTCCTTCCCACCACGTTACCAGACGAAACGAATTGTAAAACAGATCCCACGCAAAAAACTCTCTTTCGAACTGCGCTAGAAATGTGGAATCACTTCTTGGTGCAATCGTACAAGGCCCCAGATCAAACGAAGTCATTACTGAAGGATCTTCTCCGTTTTTATGACGGACAAACGAGTCCGTGTCTTGATACTTCTAGCTACCGTCCCGAAGGTACGGCAAATTATTTTGCTTTCCAAACGTTGAAACAATCAAAAACGATTCCGCTGGAGCGACTCATCCAACTGGTCAATCTGCTTTGGTTGAATTTAAAAATGTTTGATGAAAGTACCGGCAGCAGCTTTGATCCAGATAACCGTTACGGGATTGGCTATTCGATTTACTATGCTTTGTCGCTGATTGATCCCACACTTCAATGGCAAAAGCGTACGAATTTGGGCGAGGCTCCGCTGTCTACTTTACGGAGTTTGATGGAAGCACTGAAGTGACGTTCTTATTCTTGATTTAAGAGATGGATTTGGAGGAGCTTCACCGGAATTTCTCGATCCTTTTTTTGATCACGATCGAATAGGCAATCCCATTGCGCCTCGCTTTTTAAAGCCACTAGTCGTCCTAGTCAATAATGGGGTTCGGAGCTTGCCGAAACTT
>CAIMNF010000436.1 GCA_903842755.1 Oligoflexia bacterium | reverse complement strand
CCGGGATTTCATAATTTGCGTGGACTAGAAATTTAACGTTTAAATTCAAAAAACCGGTCTCTAAAGCATTCGGAATGGCCCAGTTTGAAATTTCATCCATTTTCTTTGCCAGATAATGGTCCAAGGGGCTTAACCGATATTTAGGATCAAACACCCTTAAGATATGGGCGATTCCCACTTGCGGTTTAAATGTTTCTGAGTCAAGCAGTCCGTGAATAATATGGTATCCTAAGGCGTGCGTCCGCACCATATTGGCCATCACCGGCGCAAAAGAATGGAGATCATTTTTACCCGGCGGAAATATGTTACTCATATACGCCGCAGCCACAATCGTCATGGGTTCATTGAGCGTAATCCAAATTTTTACAGAATTTCCAATTCGACGAACAACGTGAGTGACATATTCTCCATAAGCATCCTTGATCCCGTCCCACTCCCAACCCCCTTGATGAGATACCCAGAGCGGCAGCGTAAAATGATAAAGGGTGACTAATGGCTCAATTCCATTTGCCTTGAGCTTTTGGATTAACTGAATGTACCGGTTCAGCATGATTTCATCGAATTGTCTCGGCTTGGGTTCGATCTTGGCCCATTCAATCGAGAACCGGTAGGTGTCTACTCCCAACATCTTCATGTTTGCGATATCTTCGTCCACATGGTTCCACGAATCTGTGGCGATTCTTGAGGTATCGCCGTTTTTAATGTGACCGGGAACCTGTTCCCACTCCCACCAATCCGTATTAAAATTTCCGCCTTCGATTTGATGTGCTGCCGTAGAAACACAAAAATGAAATCCTTGCGGTAGATGCACATCGGCGAACGAGTTTAGCCCCAAAAAACTCAAAAGAATAAATAGTTTCATGTGATCTTTCGAGGACTATCGCAATTCTTTTCATTTAGCAGCAAAATTATGTTCGCCGTAATTTTTCCTTGAAATCAGGGCCAAGATTAAGCATAGTATCCCTATCAGGAATTTCCTGTGTATCAAGAAATGGAAGGGCGATTGCAAACTCTATGCAACCGAGCGCCCTCTTAGCAACCTAGCGTAAGTTGGTCGGACGAATAAAAAGTACCGGTAAACTAAAAATGCGCAAAGGTGCTACACCAAGAACAACCTTGGGATACGGCTTTGAAAGGCAAAATGTATGAATCGAGTCTTTACACGTGCGCTATTTTTAATTTCCACTTCAATCACTCTTGGAATGACGTTATGGTGGAGCGAACCTTCTGCTCAGGCTACGATCGTTTACGTCACAAATCTGAATCATCACGAAGAATACACACTTCGCTTGGGCGTTGCAGAATTGAACGACGCCGAGGAGCCTACAGCGGCGGATTTATGGACAACCGCTTTTCAACTTCAAAAAGAAATTCACCACTGGGGTGCGGGCACGGTTTTCCTTGCCTTCGGCCCTGACGATGAATCCAGTAAATTTCGCACTTTGCTGGCCAAAGATTCAGCCGGAAGAATTTATGTTTTTCCAGACAACGGTTTGATCACTTTCGTCGACTCTGTTTCACCGCTGCAGGAAGTGCGAATCTTAAACGAATCAAAATGGAACAGCCATGGTCGTGACCTAGCTCTGAACGTTAGCGCCTTATTGGATTCCAAAAAACTCACGTTGGAACAATTAGGCGACGTTATCCCTTCAACTCAAATTATAAAACTACCATTTAAAGTCAAAGGGATAACCTGCGACGTTGCCCTAAACTAATTCCCAGATCTACTCAACGCGCTTAGCGTATCGACCACAATCGATAATGGCTGGGGATGCAATTCCTGATACCTTACTCCAATCTGATGCCCATTTTCGTCATACTTGTAAAACTTATAGGTGAAATGAGCCGCCTTTTTATGAAGCTCCAATAATTGAGGCACGGAAAGACTTTTAATATCGGTCCCTAAAAGGGGATCAAAAGCAGAAAATGCCTTAGGAGCGTCGTACTTGAACCGCCAAATAAATCCAGGATAAGCAGGCTTTTCATTATTTACGTCAAGGGTGGGAGCATCTCCTGAATTGTCAGAATTATTAGAATCATTGGGATCATTCAGACTTAACCACTCGCCGCCCAAAACATTTCCATCTGCATCTAATTCTAGATCGTAATCAAAATAAAGGCTTTTGATCTTATCCGGAGCGGTGTTGTGACTCGGAACCGTCTCCGAGATATATTTAAGAGTAAGTTTTACGCCGACTAAGTATTGCATCATAGGATCGCGATAACTTTGAAACGGATCCGAAAACGTTCCTTTCGCCACCATTACATCTTTAATTGCGCCTTCTTCTTGAGTGATGGGATTAAAATATTTCATTGCGTAAGACGAAACCGGCTGGTTCCACACTTGTGTTGTGTTCGTTCGATTCACCACGAAAGAAGACTTTTCAATGCCCATGATTTGCAGCAAGGCCATATGCAGAATTGCCGGGTTTACGCCTTTACAGGTAGGGTCGAGCACCTTACCACTGAGCTCATCGATTTGGGGCCTTTTGCTCAGGCAACGACTGCCCGCAAATGCCGTCTCGTCTTGAATGTTAGAATTCGCCCATAACAACGTTTGGAGGGCCTTAATGTCATCCGGGTAAAACGGAATTAAAAATTTTCCATCGCGTGAAGGTACGACAAACTCTTTCTCTGGTCGAGGGATAAAGATGGATGCGGTAGACCATCCTTGACAACTTCCTTCCCACAAAGCAATGCGCTTAAAGTGGTCTAAGTGATCCATGCCCGCCTGCCAAATCGCGTGGGTTAAAGTAAAATCGCGATCACCTAAATAAAGATCATATTTCTCGCTGGGTGCAAGGTTGCCAAGGTCTTCCATCGAAAGGGTTTCCAAGCGGTCTAGAATCTTCGTTTTCCGCCTTTCAAAATTGGCCTCATACTTTTTAAACCCCGTGAGGAAAAAAAGAGGATCGCGCCATTGCGACGGTGGGCTTGCAATCGAT
>CAIMNF010000435.1 GCA_903842755.1 Oligoflexia bacterium | reverse complement strand
TCCAGTTTTTCAAATAACGCTTGAGCAAGGAGTTCTTCCCTTGGCTCACTTTTAAGAAGTTGAATTAATCCACCGCTCGTACACTTTAATCGTTCGAGTAGCCGCTCTACCGAGCCAAGGATCTGCTTTACTCCCCCAAAGGCGAGCAGTGCCGAGAGGAGAGAAATGAGCTCTAAATCCTCGTGCTGAATAAACGTGCGAGCAATTCGTAAGGGATCCCAAACCAAATATTTTGGATGATGATAAAGCGAATAGATCTTCAGAATCGTGTCGTGAGACTTCAAGGAATGAGGCGATCGCTAGTGTTTTAAATAACGAGAACAATGGAGTGACTCTTTTACCGAATCCCCATCGCGCTTGAAATACTCGACCTGGCCTTTAAATTTTTCGCCCGAATACGAAGGGGTGTCTTGAAAATAATTAAAGTAAACCGCTACTTGGATTTTTTCTAAATTCCCTAACGTCGTTCCTGCGATTTGCTTGTCCGCATCCCGGCTTTCGGCGACTCGCAAATCTACTTTTGCGGTATAATTGGTGCCTGAGTTGGTCACGGTATTTTTAGCGTCGCTAAAAGTAGCAATGGTTTGATCTTCAAGCTGGGCAGATGGTTCGCTCACGGTTAGGGTTGAAACTTTGCGGGTGCCTTGATCACGATCCGTTTGGTGGTAAATCGTAAACTCGGTTCCGGTGTCGTCTCCTGTACAAAAAAAGCCATCGGCCAGCGCACTGGGGCTGATCCCTAAAACGGCTACTCCGAATCCGACGATTAAATATTTCATTTTTGCTGTTTTTTGCATGAGATTCCCCTTTAAGTGCACCGGGAATATCACGGCTTTTTACGCTTTGCAACAAGTTCTTATTGACTGCCGTTTGAGTCATTCGTTAGAATAGCGAATGGTTTTGAATCCAAAAATTCCGGCACTCGTCCTGGCCCCGATGGAGGGAGTGACGGACGCACGAATGCGCGCTTGGCTTACGCGGACTGGTTTTTACGATTATTGTGTAACCGAATTTATTCGGGTGAGTGAAACAGCTTTATCCGAGAAGCATTTTAAACGAACCGTCCCCGAATTAAGCCCGCAGGAAAAGAATCAATCCATGTCTTATACATCCTGTGGGGTGCCTGTATTGATTCAACTTTTAGGAGGAGATCCCCAAAAATTGGCCCAAACCGCACTCCATGCTTACCAAGCAGGAGCGATCGGCATTGATTTGAATTTTGGCTGTCCTGCCCCGACCGTGAATCGAAACGATGGCGGCGCTACCTTATTAAAATACCCCCACCGCATTGAAGCGATCGTTAGAGCTGTGCGAGACATTTTGCCCGCACACGTGACCGTGAGCGCGAAATTGCGATTAGGATTTGATGATCCCGCTGCCATCGACGAGAACTCCAAACGTGCCGAACAAGGGGGGGCTCAATGGATCACCATTCACGGACGAACCAAAACACAAGGTTACACCCGTCCCGCCTATTGGAAACCCATTGGAAAAGTAAGCCAATCGCTCTCGATCCCGGTCATTGCAAACGGTGAGATTTGGACCGTAGACGACCTAAAACAATGCCAAGAGGAAACTCAGTGCATCCATTTTATGATTGGCCGAGGTGCCTTAAGTAACCCGATCGCCGCAGCTCAAATGCGCACCCATTTAGGACAATCCCCCGTCACGGTCGAGAACCCCATTCACGTGCCGGAAGATTTAAACCCAAAAGAATGGGCCAATTTTTTCGAACATTACGGCGGTGAAGCAGCTCGCCTTAAGCAATGGACGCGTTACCTTGCCCATCAAAAACCGGTCCCCTGGTGGAATACCATCAAGCTTGCAGGGACTGCGGAAGAGATCATCGACCTTCTTCGCAAGTTGTAAAATCCACTTATGCCCTCCATTTTGGCACCAGGCTAGGCGCTCCGTTCTGACGCGCAACTGTAACCGTTCGGAATCTTAAACTAAAATTAAAAACAAAATCGGTATACTCTTTGCTCTTCTTTTAGAACAGAGGGGACCCACATGAGTTTGATCGACATGATTTTATTTTGATCTCATGCGGAATACGGTAGGCTGGTTTCGTGCCTGGAACCAGCCTACGCGAAACCTGTTACGTCCTTAAAACTATTCCAATAAAAGAGCGCGATCTTGTGGCCGTACTCTTCGGCGAAAACAAGGGGAAAATTTCGGCGATCGCACGGAACGGTGTTCAGTCTAGGCGCTTTGGCGGATGCCTTGATTTTTTCACCGCATCCGATTTTGAACTCGACACACGCACTTTCAAGCTCAGCGATTTTGGAGACGACACGCTTGTCCAAATGAATTCTGCTCAATCGAAGCATACTTTTAAGACACTTTCTAAATCCATTTACAAATTATCTTGCGCCTCAAGCTTAAATGAATTGGTGCTACGAGCAGTCCCCCTTCATCGGCCCGCGCCCGACCTCTTTAAACTTTTTTCAAATACACTCACTGCTCTGGATGAAAACGAAGAAGATTTAAGCGTCCCGGCCTTGAACGCGTTTATTTTAAAATTAACCCAATGGCTGGGACTGCAACCCGCCTTGACCCGTTGCCAAGTGTGTAGCAAACCGCTCCACGAAGTAGCGGAAAACGAAGTTTATCCACAAACCCAATCGGGCGGCTGGACTTGTCTGACCTGTACGCGACCTGAAGAGCGCCGCTTGGACCGTCCGTTGTTATCAAAGCTCATCATCCTGGATGCCTACCACTCCATGCTCCATCCCATTCGAAAAATTAAGTGGTCCGCAACTCCGAACGAACACATTCTTTTACTTGAATTTTTGGAGCAGCACTTAGCCTATTTTGTTCCTGGCCTGGATCGCGCCCCATTAAATAGTTTTAAGTTCCTAAAATCTGTTCTACTGCCCGAGTAAACGATTTTTCGTCTCCCGATTGAATTTTAAAACTCCCTCTGCACCCAGCCGCTAAGCCTGCTTTCACGTCCGAGTCCCGGTCCCCAATTAAATAAGACTGAGAAAGATTTAAATTAAATTTTTTTGCCAATTCTAAGAGTAACCCTGGCTTCGGTTTTCGACACAGACATTGGTCCTCCGGTCGATGCGGACAATTCGCAATATCATCAAACCAAACACCGCCTTGCGCGAACATGAGACGATTTAATTTAAGATTGATGGCATAAAGCTGTTCCGCTTGAATTAACCCTCGCCCTACGCCCGACTGGTTACTGACCAAAAATAATGGAAAGCCTGCTTTTTTTAACTTTGAAATCCCCTGGGCCACCCAAGGATACAGTTCCAACTGGTCCGGATGACTGATGTAACCCGGATCCGGATTTAGGGTTTCGTCCCGATCTAAAAAGACCGCTTTTCGCGCGTTAAAACAGAGTCTTTTTTGTTCCCACTCCCATGCCGATTTTAGAATCTCCGTTAACGCATATTTGGGTTTAAAGCCGAGTTCCGTTTTTGCTTTAGTGGAATCG
>CAIMNF010000434.1 GCA_903842755.1 Oligoflexia bacterium | reverse complement strand
GTTTCGCTTCATCGCCGAACAACGAAAAATTGAGCATGAGCGGTGGCTCAAGACAATGCACGAAAACCCACTTTTAGAAGTCCAATTCGACGACATGGAAACAAGCGAACACAGCAAGTGCAAACCCCTAAGCATCGCCCTTGCCGTTGATCCAAGTACACGAAAGATATTGAGTTTTAAGGTTTCTCAAATGCCAGCTAAAGGTCGCCTCATCCATATTGCAAAGAAAAAGTATGGCCCACGAAAGGACGAGCGCGGCAAAGGATGGAGTGCGCTAATGAGTGATCTTAAATCGGTCGTCGCTCCTAATGCTTTGTTTGTTTCGGACGAGAATCCCCACTACAAAGGATTCGTAAAAAAAGACTTTAAAGAAGCAACCCATAAAACGTACAAGGGCCGGAGAGCCTGTGTAGCGGGGCAAGGGGAGCTAAAGAAAGGTGGCTTTGATCCGTTGTTTGCGCTTAATCATACGGCGGCGATGTTAAGGGCGCACCTTAATCGGCTTTTTAGGAGGACGTGGTGTACGACCAAGAAGCGGGGGGAGCTAGAGCGACATATTTGGCTTTATGTGCATCATCATAATCACTTGCTGACTTAAGCTTAAGCAGGCAGAGGGGCCAGTTTGCTATTTTTTCGCTGCTGTTCCCGTTTTAATTGGAAGTGCATCCGGCAGAATCTTTTTAGCAAGCAAAGTCAATCGGCTAATCTTCCGAGAAGCGCGAGCCTTTGGGATTGTTCCCTTTGTCGCTGCTTTGCTGAGGGCCTTGATGGCGATCATATAAGCTTCTTTCGCTTTGCCCATGTCTTTTGCTTGGACGGCTTCGATTGCTTTTTTTACTGCAGATTTAGTTGCAGATTTAAGAGCTTCGTTACGTTTTGTTTTTACGTCTGCTTGCTTTGCGCGTTTTGCTGATTGCTTTTTATTTGCCATGAATTACTCCTTGAGAGCGAAATGTGAAGGCAAAAAATTGGGGCTAAACTTTAAAAATCGGTTGGATTCTTGTAAAAAAAATTTAACCTAAAATTTCACAATGCTCTGTATCACCGTCGGGTTAAGAGACTTGACGGTTCCGGATAAATTTAACGAAAACTTCTTGAAATGACAAGGAAATAGTTCAATCCTGGATAAAGATGCTCCACCGGTGTGCTTGCTTCTTCATTCGATTTTGTGTGTTGATGATTTTCATTGCGGGTGGAATGGGGTGCTCTTCTGCGCCCAAAAAAATGGAACCGATTGCAGCCTTGCCCCCTCAAAATACTGCAAAAACGGCGGATTCTGAGGAGGCAATTGACTCCCAAATTCGCGAATTTGAAGACGAAATTCCAGAGACTAATCCTTTAGCTTCGCCTTCAAGTTCACCTATTGAAATAGGCAAGCCGACTTCGGAATTAGCAGAAAAAACGGTAAGCGAATCTGGCAGTAACACCAGCGATGACTCTGCCGACGATTCGGAAAGCGATTCGGAAGACGATATTCCCGAGCCGCCACGTAAGAACCACACCATTCCCGCTACGTTTAATAATAAAGTTGCCGACTGGGTTCGGTATTTTTCCCAAAAAGACCGCGAACGTTTCCAACGCTATTTGGATCGAGGAGAAGCGTATCGCGAAGTTGTCGAAAATATTCTGGAAGAAAACCACGTGCCGACCGACCTTTATTATCTAGGGCTTATTGAAAGCGGGTTCGATCATACTGCCAAGTCCACGGCCAAGGCCGTTGGGGTTTGGCAGTTTATCAAAAGTGCAGGAAAGCTCTATGGTCTGACAGTAGATCGCTACGTAGATGAGCGAAAAGACCCGATTCATGCGACTGAAGCGGCAGCAAAATATTTGCGAGATTTGTATCGTCAGTTTGGGTCATGGTATTTGGCGCTTGCGGCGTACAATGCTGGGCCTGGGCGGATTGCGCAGGCCATTCGCAAAGGGAATACCCACGATTTTTGGGAGCTCGTAGAAAGAAGAAAACTGCCACGCGAGACCATGGAATATGTGCCAAAATTTTTAGCGGCACGGTACATTGGCGATCACCCCGACTTGTTTGCGTTTTATATCAATGAAGAGAAAAAGTATCCAGATGTAGAATTGGTCAAAGTCCCCAGCCCGATTCGTTTTTCGGCGATTGAGCGGACGTGCGCGATGCCCGAGGGTACTTTGCAATTTGTAAATCCCCAGTATTTAGCCGATTATACGCACCCGGCCCGAACCACGGACGAGATTTGGGTTCCCCAGGCGTACAAAACTAAGGTGGAGAAACAGTTCGAGGGATTAAAAAAACTCACTCTCCATGTGCGTCCAGTGCGTGATGTAAAACTGAAAGCGCCCGCCCGATTAGTCTATCATCGCGTGCGCGCGGGAGAGTCTTTAAAAAGCATTGCGCGCAAGCAAGGATTATCGGTAGCCTACTTAAAACGAGTGAATGGATTAAAATCTTCTCGGATACGCCCCGGGCAACGGCTGAAATTAACGGCGACGGAATATCGGCAAAGAAAAGTGCATCCGCGAAGTAAAAGAAGAAAAGTGGGGGGTAGGTGACTTGATTCAGGGGGGCGGCAAACAAAAATTAACGTCATGCCGACGGGGAGTTCAATCCTGCAAAGTGGTGCTCGTCTGTGCTGGATTTTTTGCAATGACTGCGTTTGCCCAAACCAATGACCCGGCCCAAGCGAATGGCCCGGCCCGAACGAATAGCTCGGAGAGCGAATCTCCAGAGAGGAACGCGCCAACCAGAGCGGATACGAACCGAGAGGTTATTCGCACTTATGCGGACTTTGATTTAGAGGCAAAGAATTATTCTTCCGCAGAGATCGTGTTGTCGAAATATTTGGCCCGAGAGGATCAGGACGGAATCCTATGGAATATGCTTGGGCTAGCGCAGGTTGCTCAGCAAAAGTTTGCGCAAGGTTGCTTTGCGTTTCAAAAAGCGGCGTCGTTGTTGCCTAAAGGCGAGGACCGTTCCAACGCACTTTACAACTATGCGGACTGTTTGGTTCAGGGGCAGCATTTGCAAGAAGGCGTGCAGGTGTTGAATCGCCTGATTTCGGAAGGTGGCCAAGGCAAAACCTGCGCCGAAGTTGCGTTAGACAAAATTAATCAGCACCAAATTGGTGCGGGCCAGTCACTACCGCCCTACAGTGTAAATAGTCGGGGGCACTTGCGTGTGTCTGGCGCGTTGGGTTTTGGGTTTGACACGAATGTTTTGCTTTTAGACGATTTATCCGTAAATGGGGGCGTTTCGGGGCAATCAAGCGCATACGTTTCGCCCGCGTTACAAGCGAGCTATTGGGGGACGCTATTTCGGGAGCGGTTTGATAGTCGCATCATGGCTTCCTTCACCGACTACCTTTCTGCGGCCGAAAGCAGCTACAATCTGGCGTATGAGCGAATTGATTTTTTAATCGGAAGCGGAAGCTTTCGGGCGGGAATTATTCAAGAAATTAGTTATTTAAATCGTGATCCGTTTCAATTGTATTTTTTAAATGGTGGGGTCAATTTTCAAAAGAAAATGAGAGTAGACTCGGTGACCGAATGGGACTTTGAGTTACCCATCAAGTATCAATCCTACGCCATTGATCAGACGGCTGACCCTGCGAATGTCCGTACGGGGGTAGATGTGGTGGCTAAGGTTCAATGGTTAAAAATATTTGGCTCACAAACGCGGGTTTCGTCGCAGGTTAATGGTGAAGGAACGTTCACTTCCGGCGACAATTATAAACTTTTGGGTGTGGATTGGCCCACTCAAGTGTTGGTGCCGTTATTGCCATTTGAGCTCTTAAATACGTTTGCTTTCGATTTAGGTTATTCCGACTATTGGAAAAACACTCAGGGACGACACGACGTAAATTATAAAGTGGGGTTAGGGGTAATTAAAAATTTAAGCACTCACCTTCGGCTAAGCGTGGATTTTAGTTACCAGGTGAATTCTTCAACCTTAGAGACTGCAAGTTACCATAAACAAGTAGTGGGGCTAAATTTAGGCTATGATTTGTTATAACGATTTTAAGGGATGGGGAATGAATTTCTTTTTGTTATTATTCATCACGGGTATGGCGCCGCCCCTCGCGCATGCGGATTCATCCCCATTGAGCCCCATTGTGGGGAAGCTTGGCATGATTCGGGGCGAAGTATGGTTAGACCATCATCCCGTGAAAAGTGGAATTGAAGTTCGTGAGGGCGCAGTCATTGAAGTGAAAGTTGGCGCCAACGCGACCTTACTTTTGGGGCAAGGGTCCGTTATTCAACTCAGTGCCGACTCCAAAATCGTTGTCCATCACTTTGGAGTAACCCCGGCGACACAAGAAGAGGCGGGCGAACTTGAGCTTAAATTTGGAAAATCGCGCGGATTATTTTTAAACGAAGACCAAAGTAAAAAGAAAATTATGATTCGTACCCGAGCCGCCACTTTGGGCGTTCGCGGAACAGAAGTTTGGATCGATGTACCCAAGGATGAATCTAAAAGCGTACAGTTTTTCACGATTGAAGGGAAAGCCGAACTCACCATCCCCGGCGCGGTTCAGCCCAAAATGATTCCGCAGGGCGAAGGTGCTTTGGTGGGAGCTAAAAACGGAGCAGGGCAAAATGGTGGAATAGCCGCTAGTGTGCAGTCCCTTGCCAAATCCGCAAGCGAAGTAAAGGCACAGGCACAAAGTGCGGGGCTTGCTGCACCCGTTATTCGAAATCCAACTGAAGCCGCTGCAGTAGCCGCGGGCGGCTTACCGAACCAACCACCGCCTGCTCAGTTGCCAAATGGGCCAACCATTGGAAGTGGTTTTTTAAGCGACCAATTTGGATCCGGGACCTTGACCAATGTGAATTTAGATCCGGTAGCGGATGGGGGAACGAGGGTCACCATTAAACCCACTTTTCAAGGTGTTTCGCCTTAAGATTTTAACGGTAAGTGTTGAGCAATGGCTTACATTCTAAACAAACCGAATTTCGCGTCCGGAATAGGCGCATTGAGTGCCGTATTGAGGGCAAGCGCAAGGTGCGCGCGTGACTTCCACGGCGTAAGGATTCCATCATCCCAAAGGCGCGCGGTAGAATAATAGGGTGAGCCTTCTTTTTCGTATTGGGCCAAGATGGGGCTTTGGATGGCTTTAATCTTGTCTGCCGAAAGGGTTTTGCCCTGGGCGATGAGCTGCTCGACTTTGACTTGCGAAAGAACGTTTGCGGCTTGTTCACCGCCCATGACGCTAATGCGGGAATTTGGCCACATAAACATAAAGCGCGGAGAAAATGCTCGGCCGCTCATGCCGTAATTTCCGGCGCCGAAGCTCCCGCCGATGACCAGTGTAATTTTAGGAACATTGGTTGTGGAAACTGCGGTCACTAACTTAGCGCCATCTTTTGCAATGCCGCCGTGTTCGTATTTTTTACCGACCATAAATCCCGTAATATTTTGTAAAAATAAAAGGGGGATTTTTCGCTGCGAGCACAACTCAATAAAGTGGGCTCCTTTGAGTGAGCTCTCTGAAAATAAAATTCCATTATTTGCAATCACACCGACGGGAATTCCGTGGAGGTGGGCAAAACCGCAAATCAAAGTCGTGCCGTAGCCCGCTTTGAATTCATGAAAACGCGACCCATCCACTAAGCGCGCGATAATTTCTTTAACGTCAAAAGGGTGCTTTAAATCTTGCGGTAAAATTCCGGCAATTTCTTGCGGATCGTACAGGGGAGCTTCTGGTTTTGCCCGCTCAAGGGCGTGTGCCGGTTTGCGATTTAAATGCAAAACAATGTCGCGCGCGATTTCTAAGGCGTGATCGTCGTTTTCGGCCAAATAATCGGCTACGCCAGAAATTCGGGAGTGTACATCGCCACCCCCAAGTTCCTCTGCAGTCACGATTTCGCCCGTGGCTGCTTTCACTAACGGTGGGCCACCTAAAAAAATGGTCCCTTGGTTTTTTACAATCACGGTTTGTTCACTCATCGCGGGAACATAAGCGCCTCCGGCGGTGCATGAACCCATCACCACCGCAATTTGGGGAATTCCGTGTGCAGACAACTGAGCTTGATTGTAAAAAATACGGCCAAAGTGTTCTTTATCCGGAAAAACTTCAGCCTGAAGGGGCAAGAATGCACCACCCGAATCGACCAAATAAAGGCATGGCAGATGATTTTCAAGCGCAATTTCTTGGGCGCGCAGATGTTTTTTTACTGTCATCGGAAAATAGGTGCCTCCCTTTACAGTAGCATCATTTGCAACAATCATCACTTCGCGGCCATGCACTACTCCCACACCGGTCACCACACCTGCACCAGGAGCCGCACCGTCGTACAGGCCGTGCGCCGCAAGCGGGGATAGTTCTAAAAAGGGTGTTCCAGGATCGATCAGTTTGTGAATGCGGTCTCGGACGTAAAGTTTTCCGCGGGCTTCATGCTTTTTTCTAAGCTCAGGGTCTGGACCCGCGCGCAGGCTTGAACAGAGTTCTTCTAAACGATTGGCTTCGGCCAAGTGAAACTTTTTGTTGGCGATAAATTCGGGTGAGGACGGCGAAACTTGCGATTGGAGAATTGACATGCCCTTAGTGTATTACAGGTGAGTAAACTCGAAAACATGGATTTTACGCTTTTTCTCAAGCCGGATTTCGGGCAAAGAAGCACTTTCTTCCACTTCAAAATGAGTTTCAATTTTATGAAACCCTTGGTTTTCTAAGGCTGCTACGGCTTGATCCAGGTAAACACGACCCGGATCGGAAAGTAGGATCGAGCCTTCGGGATGAATTAAGCTGGCCAAGGCCTTGGCTAAATCGTCCGGATGCTTGCGCTCATAGAGTACATCGCTAGCTAAGACAAAATCAAAATGATGGAGATATTTTTGCGGAGGCTGCGTCCAATCCAAAGACTCATAAGCAAGCTTAAGGTGATTGAGCTCGGCATTTTTCAAAACCCAAGACTGAACGTCTGGATGAAAGTCAGTCGCTAAGATTTGCGCCCCAAGTTTTGCGGCCACTAATGAAGGTAATGCTAAGCCGCAGCCAATTTCGATGCCTTTTTTTTTATTAAATTGGGTTTTACGTTCATTCAAATAGAGTCCAAGCGCGCGTGCCGAGGGCCAGATCACTCCAAAATAGGGACACAGGTCTAACAGTTTTTGCTCTTCTTCTGGCGTGCTGGGTTGATAGAGTTTGCAAATTTCATCCACGGTGCGATCTAAATTTTTCAGGGCCATCAGGTGCAAAGGCAAAGAGCCGATTTTTTCGATACTTAAAAAAGTTTCGTACGGTAAAAGCGGGGACGGGAGTGGATGTTTCATCATTTTAGTTGAGTCTACCAAAGATTGCCTCCGGTGGCAAAAGGAGGGTATAGTTTCGGGATGGGAACTTTTTGGGTGATCGCCTCGGCGTTTGGCTTTGCGACGTTAGGCTTATTTGGAAAACTTGCCTACGAAGCAGGGTTTTCGCGGAACGAAGCCCTCTTCTGGCGCTTTGCTTTTGCCTTACCTGTTTTTGCATTGATTCTCGTCTGGACCCGGTCGCTGCCCAAGCGGCGAGGGCCCTTTCTGCGCGCGATTGCGCTCGGTGCGATTGGCATCGGATCAGAAGCAACGCTTTATTTCGTGACCCTCCAAAAACTGGGTGCGGCGCTGACCGTAATATTTCTGTATTTATATCCGGCTTTTGTTTGTTTGATTTCGCATTTTTTCTTGTCTAAAAGAATGAGTTTGGCCCAGTGGGGCTGTATTTTTATGTCTTTGGCGGGTTGCGCGTTGACTGGGGGGCAGGGTACGGTTTCGTTATCGGTGTCGGGACTTGTTTTTGGAGTGATGACCGGATTTTGGTACGCGGTTTACTTGCTGGTAGGCGAAAAGCTTATTCAGAATGAAAACCCACTCACCGTAAGTGCCGGAATTGCGGTGGGCAGCTTTTTTAGTTTTAGTGCCATGGCAGCGGGCGAAATGTTTTTAACCCATCAGTTTTTAAAAACTCCGAAGCTTGGTGCCGATTGGGTGGCTTTGTTAGGACTGGCGTTCCTGTCGACGGTACTCCCGTTTGGAACGCTTTATCTTGGAATGAAGCGAATTGGAGTAGCGCAGGCAGCGCTTCTTTCGACTTTGGAAGTCGTATTTGGCCTGGGGTTTGCTTATTTGTTTCTTGGCGAAAAATTGACGCTATTGCAAGGCGTGGGAGCGGGACTAATTCTACTCTCTGTTTTACTTATTAAACTGAATCGAAGAAACTAGGACTATATGCAAATTGATCCCCGGACGGGCAGTCATCCCGGTGTGCGCTTTGACAATCATCCCGCAGTTCAGGGCGAGCTGTACCAGCTCTCAAAGCCTGAAGCGCGCGAATCTCTCATTCAAGAAGTCGTTGAACGAACCGCGCAAGATTTTAAAAATGCGGATTCGCGATTGCTTTTGGAAGAAACACTTTATCAAGAACGCCAACGCCTTAAGCGATCGAAGACCTTCTTTTTAACCTCGATGTATATTTCGGCAAGAAACAAACGCGATCGAGAGTTTATTCAAAATACCCAAGCTGGACTAAAGCAAGCGGTAGGCGAAGAAGAGCAAAAACGTTGGGTCAAAAAATATGCGGAGCATTTTGGCAAAGAGATCTGTGGGAGCTTTGAGCCAAAAATGTACGATTTTGCCATTTTTATGGTGCCATGGTTTTTTAGCTGGCTCCTCAATGCGGCAAGTTTGAAGCGATTTATTCCTTGGGGAATGGTCGAAACCTTACAGTCCCGCTTACGGGTGGTCGGAGAAGTAAATCACCTGCAAAAATTGTCGAAGTCGGGAACGATCTTGATGGTTCCTACGCACTTAAGCAATATTGATAGTTTCTTAATTGGGTATGTGATTCACCTGATGAATTTGCCCCCCTTTGCCTACGGCGCAGGTCTTAATTTGTTTTCGAACCCCGTACTGGCGTTTTCGATGAATCGATTAGGGGCCTATTCGGTGGATCGCCAAAAGGTGAGCGTACTTTACAAAGCGGCCCTAAAAAATTACAGCATTTCCATCCTGAAGCGCGGAATCCATTCCATCTTTTTTCCCGGAGGGGGGCGGTCGCGAACCGGCGCGGTGGAAAGTCATTTGAAGTTGGGTTTGCTCGGCACTGCTGTACAAGCACAAATTGAGCGACTGAAGGAAAATCATCCATCACCAAATATTTATGTAGTCCCCGTCGTGATGAGCTACCATTTTGTGTTCGAGGGATCTTCGTTGATCGAGGATTACCTCGAGCAATCCGGCAAACATCGCTTTGTGCCCAATGATAGCCAAGAAGAATTTCCGTTCGTGAATACACTGAAGTTTTTTTGGAAACTGTTTTCTTCGCGCTCAGAAATTTGGATCAACGTGGGAAAACCCCTAGACGTTTTTGGAAATTTTGTGGATCAAGAGGGGCGTTCTCTGGGACCGAACGGGACGGTCATTGATCCACGTCAATGGTTAATGACCGAAGGCGAACTGCAAACCAGCGCCCAACGGGACCGAGAATATACCTTAATCTTAGGCAATAAAATTTCGGAGCGCTTTCACGCAGAAAACATTGTTTTGAGTTCGCACTTGGTGGCGTTTACACTTTTTCAGACGCTCCGGAAGCAATACCCCCATTTGGATTTATTTCGCTTTCTGAGAATATCCGAGGCTCAGCGGGCGGTGCCCCTGGATAAGTTTTATCAAGAGGCCGAAAAAGCCTTCGCGCAAGTGCAAGAGGCTGCCCATCAAAATAGACTTATTTTAAGCGACCCCCTTCGGTGCGGGGACATTAAACTGTGGGTGGAAGATGGGGTCCGGCAGCTTGGGTTATTTCACGCGCATAAGGTGGCTAAAATTCAAGCGAACGTGATTACTTCGGACGACATGAACTTGCTTTATTTTTACCGAAACCGCCTGAGTGGCTACGGTTTTGGTAGGCTGGAGCGACTCGAGAACTCAAAAATAGATAAAATTGGCGAATTTTTTGGAGAAAAAGATGAACAAGGCTTTTTGGTCTAACGCAAAAGTTGCGGTGCTGGGCGGCGGCAGTTTTGGAACGGTACTCTCAAACGTCATCGCACAGAATTGTGCCGGGGTCAGTCTTTACGTTCGCGCCGAAGATCAAGCTCGCATGATGAATTCAACGCGCATGAATCCGAATTATGTCAAAGACATGGTTTTAGATCCAAAAATTCGTGCCGTCAGTGAGTGGGAGAAGCTCTTCGAACAGAGTTATGAACTGATTGTTTTTGCGTTCCCTTCGCATGCAACCCGAGCCCAAGCGAAAAGCATTGCCCCTTTTTTGAAAGGTTCCGAGATGATTCTCCATGCAACAAAGGGAATCGAAGAAAAAAGTTTAAAGCGGATTTCGGTTGTTTTGCGCGAAGAACTCCCTGTTTTAAGGATTGGTGCAATCAGCGGCCCAAATTTGGCAGGCGAGATGGCAAAAAAAGAGCCTGCCGCTACCGTCGTTGCCTCCGAATTCGATGAGGTGATTCGTGCCGGCGAAGCGCTGATGAATGGACCAGGGTTTCGCGTTTACGGATCGCAAGATGTCATTGGAGTAGAGTGGGGGGGAACGTTAAAGAATATTTTTGCAATCGCTTGCGGGATGTTGGAATGCTTAGGCTACGGTTGGAATACACGTTCGCTATTGTTGTCTCGCGCCCTTGCGGAAATGGTTCGCTTTGGCGTGGCGATGGGGGCGCAGGCGGAAACGTTCTTAGGTTTATCGGGCATGGGGGATTTAATTGCGACGTGTAGCTCCAGCCAATCCCGAAATTTTAGGGTGGGCTACCATTTGGCGAAGGGTGAATCTTTGGCCGAAGTACTGGCCGAGTTAGGACAAGTCGCCGAAGGGGTGCGGACCGTAAAAATTGTTTACGAGTTTGCACGGGACCGTCACGTCGAAATGCCCATCACCGAAACCGTTTACCGCATTATTCAGGGTGAGATCACGGTGAACGAAGCCATTACGTACTTAATGGCCAGAACAAAAGTCGAAGATCGGTGGTTTGATTGAGAGAACGTTTAGCAGAAGTGTTAAATTTGGAAGTCTTGTTTTTAGTGTGCTCGCTTTGGGTACTTTCGTTTTTGTTTTACACCTTATTTTTAAGAGACCTTCCGCCGCACCGTCATGTGCGGATGCGCGGCCTATTTAAAGACTCGCTGACCAGTTTTATCGGCTTCGGAGTGCTCTATTGCGCGCACTCGTTTTTTCAAAATCACACCGATCACCTGAAGACCGAACATTATGTAGGAATTGCGGCGCTGTTCCTGGGCGCATATTTTTTGGTGCGTGTTTGTAAAATTGTCGTATTCGAATACTTGTTTTTTTCAAATATGCGCGAAGGTGTTCCGGTATTGCTCGTCAACATGGTGACCTTAGTGGTATCTATTTTTTTGCTAGCCTGGATGCTCACCACCGTTTTTGCTGTCCATATTGCACCCCTTCTTGCAACATCCGCGCTATTGTCCGTTGTATTGGGCCTGGCGTTGCAAGATACGCTGGGGAACTTATTTGCCGGAGTGGCCCTCCAGTTTGATAAACCCTACGAGATCGGAGACTGGATTGAAATTCAAACCGAGACCAAATCCGTGGTTGGAATTGTGCAAGAAATTACCTGGCGGGCGACCGTATTGAACGGATTTTTCGATGAAGTGATTACGCTCCCGAATCGGCTGATTTCTCAGTCCGAAGTGACGAATTACTCGGGACGATCTAAACCAGTTTATCACGGGTTTAGTCTTTACTTAGAGGCTGCTGCTGACCCCGAGAAAGTAAGAACCGGGCTTTCCGAAATCATTCAATCGGCAACCGGGGTGGTTCATGATCGCCCCCACTTTGTAATGCTTCGGGAACTAAATGAAAAAGGGGCGCACTGGCGTGTTGCTTTTGCTATTGAACAATACGGGCGCCTTTATTTAGTACAAGACGAAATTTTGACCCGAATTCAAGGGTTTTTGGCTAAGGAAAAGATAAAATTGGCCCAGATCCGGATCGATTCCCGTTCGCAAATGGTTTCCGCAGAAAAGCTGGCTCAGTGAATTTCCCGATATACGATGTCCACGATTTCAAGTTCATCCTCGCCCTTTGGTGATACAAAGGTCACCACGTCGCCCACCGCATGATTCATCAGTGCTTTGGCGAGGGGTGAAATCCAGCTGATTTTTCCGTGTGCGGGATCAATTTCATCAATACCAAGGATTGATACGGTTTTCCGAACTTCCGCTTCTGTTTGGTAGGTGACCGTGGCTCCAAATTGCACTTTGAACGGTTTGCCCGCTTTAGGCTGAATTAGGGCGGGGTCAATCACTTCAGCGATTTCCAGCCGCTTGGTCAGGAATCGGATCCGGCGATCAATTTCCCGGAGCTTTCGCTTCCCATATTGATAATCTGCGTTTTCGGATCGATCGCCATTCGAGGCAGCCCAGGCCACCACTTGAGTCAAATCTGGCCGTGTTTTGGTCAGTAGCAGGTGGAGTTCGTCTTTAAGTCGCGCAAAACCTTTTGGGGTGATGTAGTTTTTTCGCGTCGGTAAAAGTTTTAATTCGGCATCTTGCGGTTCGTCCGATTCCTGGTCTTCTTTCGTAAATGCTTTACTCATGGTGCTGCATAGAATAAGGCACGGACTTTGCTTATACAAGGACATGATTAATCGATACCAACATGGTTTAATTTATGAAAAATTGGCTAAAGAGCACCTAGAGCAGCAAGGTTATAAAATCATTGCCCAAAATGTCCGCTTTAAATGTGGCGAAATTGATTTGGTGGCGGAGCAGGGGACTACTTTGGTCTTTATCGAAGTCCGAAAAACAAGCGCAGCGCAGTGGCTTCGGCCAGAGGAAACCATTGCTCCCAAAAAAATAATCCGGCTGCGAAAAGCAACCAGACTTTACGTTTGGAATTATCGCGGGAAGGCAGCCAATGTGAGAGTGGATCTCATTGGGTTTAGAGTGGATGAGCAAAGTAAAAAGGTAGACCTAGATCACCACGAAGATTTTATCGATTTTGGATAGGCGTTGATCAGTGATCAAGGTTCGATTTTTTAAAGACGACTCGCGCCTTTAAAGCCTCGTCCTCAAAAAATTCAAATTCGCCTTCCTCATCAAAGGCGCGGATAATTTTTTGGAACTCGGATTTCACTCCACAGTACTTGGGAGCGACACCAGCTTCTTGGTGAATCATTTTTAAATTTTGTACGAATTGAGTAATACCGCTTGACCCTACGAAGTCCAGGTTTTCTAAATTGACGACGACCGTTTTTGGTGAACTTTCTTTCGAGTTGTTCGAAAGCGTTTTCGTGATGAAGGTACAAACCCCGTCTTGGGACTCGTAGTCTACTTTTCCATCAATATACAGGATGATACTATCTATGTTATTTTTGATTCGTGCTTTCATTTTGACTCCTTCAACTTTATTCTCTCTCTTAGAATGCCTATGAATCAACCCCCTCACAACGATCAAAGTAGACCTGGGCAAAAAATTCCGGCTTTTTATCAGTCCCACCCCTCTCAATCGGCTCATGTTTATTTAATCGCAACGCCCATTGGAAATTTAGCCGATCTAAGCCCAAGGGCCTTAAGCGTTTTGCAGAGTTGTGACGAGATTTGGTGCGAAGATACCCGTCATACCCAAGCGTTGCTCCACGCGCTAGGACTTGATTTAACGCATCAGCAGCGCTTACGGCGCATTGATCAACACACTGAGTCAAAAGAAATTGGGGATCGGCTAAGATTAGTACAAGAAAAAGGTCAAAAAATTGGCGTTGTGAGCGATGCGGGCACTCCGGGAGTCAGCGATCCCGGCGCGAAAGTCGTTCGAGAAGCAATGCAACTTTCCCAAATAGAACTGATTTCTATTCCCGGACCGTCGGCGGTAACCGCATTAGTTTCATTGGCAGGGGTAAACGAAAACGCGTTTGCTTTTTTGGGTTTTTTTCCTCGCGAAGCCACGAAAGTTCACGCGATTTTAACGGAAATTGAAACGACCCAGTCGGTCCGTGCTTTTATTTTTTTTGAAAGTCCGCATCGTATTCAAGAGACTCTCCACGCGTTAACTCAATGGAATGAACAGTTCGCGCAGCGGAGTGATGGGCAGGTGGAATATGTGTTTACAAAAGAGCTGACGAAAGTTCACGAAACGGTCTGGGCCGGGGCAGGCGAGCAATTTTTACAGCGATTGCTCAAACACCAAGTGGAGCAGCCCGAGAGTCAAAAAGGCGAATGGTGTTTTTTATTAAATTTAGCAGATGTAAAAATTAAGACCGCAAAAACGCTGCAGGATTGGGAAGTTACCTTGGAATGCCTCATCAGTGCGCAGGTGGCGACTAAAGAGGCGGTGGGAATTGTGACGGGGCGGTTTTCTGTCGCACGAAATTTGGCGTACAAAAAAGCGCTCGAATTAAGTGCAGAACTAAAAAAAAATGAAAAAAAGTGAATCCAACGCTTGACCGAATTCAAAGCTAACGTATCCTGAGTATGTGTGGTTGTGGTTGAGTCCATGGATGGATTCATAAGCGGGAGATTAGTTTAGAAAAGCTCCATGACCCCGGCCGATCAGGAAGATCAAGCGCCGGGGTCACCTTTTAAAAATCTTTTTTCTCCAATAAAACATCCAAAAAATACTTAAATCGATCAAATTTTTAAATCATTTAAGGATCAAGACAAAAAACCAAAGCCGATTCACGCGTGGAACGTCGGTGCTTAAAAAATAATTTCAATCTACTCATGGAAGAGGACGAGCGAATATGGATGTTCCTGTGACCCCTTCGGCCGAAGCGTCGAACGTCATTCCTTTTAAAAACGGCATACAATCTTCTTTTGAACTCGTTCCGAATCTCGTCCGACTCTTGGGGGTCAAAGACGAAACCACTCGGAGCCATGTGGTACGCGTCCATTCGCTCACGCAAGAGTGGATGAGTTACCTCCGATCAAAATGGCTCCTGCTCGAAGCGAACATTGAAGTGATTGAAGTGGCCGCACTCCTGCATGACATCGGAAAGGTAGGAGTGTTGGACGAAGTCCTACAGAAGAGAGACTCGCTTACGCGAATTGAGCGCGATCACTTGGAGCAACATTCGGATATAGGCTATCAGCTCGTACGAGACTTTCCGGGGATGGCGCAAATTGCTGAGGCCATTCGCCACCATCATGAGCGCTGGGATGGGGCCGGTTATCCACTTGGCTTGCGTGAAAACCAAATTCCGATTGCTTCACGAATCATTGCAATTGTAGATGCGTATGACGCCATCGTTAGTGAACGGCCTTACAAAAAGGCCGAGTCCACGCAAGTTGCAATGAAAGAAATTGAAAAAGAGGCGGGGCGGCAATTTTGTCCCCAATTGGCGCCACTCTTTATTCAATTTATGCATGCAAGAAATTCCTAGTGCTGCTACTGTTGTCTCAATATGTCATGGTTCGACGATCTAAAAACACCGCGATTTAAGGGTAATCCACCTTTGAGTCCTGCAGCAGATGGTTTTCCAAAGCCAAAGCCTGATTTGCGCGAAAAAGTTGCAAAAATTCCGGAAGGCCTTTGGGGGAAGTGCCCCAGTTGTGGCGAAATTATTCAAACCAAACAGCTTCAGGAAAACAGTTCTGTTTGTACGGAGTGTGATCATCACTTAAGAATTTCTGCCGTAGAGCGCATAGCGTTACTTACGGATGAGAATTCTTTTGTGCCGTATGGGGAGGATTTTAAATCGAATGATCCCCTGAAGTTTGATGATCAAAAGCCTTATGCAGATCGCCTGAAGCAAGCCATGAAGAATTGCCAAATGAACGATGCCTTTCTTTCTGGCAAAGCGACATTAGAGGGGCTTCCATTTCATTTGGGGGTATTTGAGTTTAAGTTTATGGGTGGTAGTATGGGCACGGCCGTGGGCGAGAAAATTACGCTCGTTCTCGAAGGAGCTTTAAAAGATAAAGTTCCTGCGGTGGTGGTTTCCGCGTCCGGTGGGGCTCGGATGCAAGAAGGTATTTTATCGCTCATGCAAATGGCAAAAACCTCTGCCGTAATTCAGCGGCTCCGAGACGAAGGCATTCCCTATATTTCCGTATTGACCGACCCGACGACCGGTGGAGTTGCTGCTTCGTTCGCCATGCTGGGAGATGTGATCATGGCCGAGCCGCGCGCGCTCATTGGGTTTGCTGGACCCCGAGTAATCGAACAGACGATTCGACAAAAGCTGCCTGAAGGGTTTCAACGGAGCGAATTTTTATTAAAGCATGGTTTTATTGACCGCATTGTCCATCGCAAAGAAATGAAACAAGAAATTTACCAGTGCTTTATCCGACTGGGAAAGCGGTGTCACTTTAACGAGTGAGGTGAATGAAGCATAGGGGGATTGCTCTAGTCCTGTGTTTTTGGTTCATCATGACGAGCATCGGGGAAACGGGGCTCTCTCATCAAGCGCTAGCTGCCGCTGCGATTCCCATGCATACTTCTGCAGATCATTCCTTTTTAGATCGAAAAACAAATATTTTGACCCTGACGGGAAATGCCATGGTCAGCCGAGATCAGGAAGAACTCCATGCGGACGAAATCAAGGTGTGGATTGATTTAGATTACATGGAAGCAAAGGGCCGAATTTTTTATCAGTTGGGCACTTATGTGATTCGCGCAGATGCAATGGAAATCAACTCCAAAGAAAAAACAGGTGTGGTTCACCACGGTAATTTAAGCAACGGAAAACTTGCACTGAGGGGCGACGAAATGAGTTTGGTCGGGCCCAATCATATTATCGTAAAGGATTATGAATACACCACTTGTGTGGATTGTCCCAACGCGTGGACAATGACCGGAGGTAAGGCCGAC
>CAIMNF010000433.1 GCA_903842755.1 Oligoflexia bacterium | reverse complement strand
GAAATCCTTTTGGCCCGATGCCTACGCTTCTTGCGGTTGCAGAAAGTGTCACCAAACTTTCTGCGGTTTGTGTTATTTGCGGGGCAGCCGCAACGCGCTCGCAGCGCGTGATCACCCAGAATGAGCCCAACGCCCAAAACACACAGAATCAGGTTTTAGTAGGCGCCAGCGATTACTACGAGGCCCGTTGCCGCTTTTGTCACGAACCCAATGCCATTACCACCTTCCAGCCAGGCCTTTTTCCAGCGCAATTGCAGCTTAAAAATAAGGAAATTAAATCATGAGTGACTCGCAATATTTAAGCGTTCCCTATCATGTTTCCGAACGGGAACACCATTATGGAAAAAATGTTCATCTCATTTCTGATCCTTTTCTGCACTCCCACCTCGCTCAACTTTGCTCCGAAGAAACCTTTCAGCCCGTCATTAATGAACTCGTCACCACCCTGTATTCCGCGTTATTAAAAATTGTGGTCAATGCCGAATTTCCACAAAAAATGAAGCAAACCATCAGTCGTATGGCGAGCACTCATCCCGAAGGAATTTTTAATAGCCCTATTATTGATTCCTCCATTCCCGTGGTCAGTGTAAACCTGGCGCGTGCAGGTACATTGCCTTCCCACATTTGTTACAATGCACTCAATTACTTTATGAATCCAAAAACAACCCGGCAAGATCACATCAGCATTGCCCGCCGCACGGGGGCCGATCATAAAGTTACGGGCAGCGAAGTCTCCGGGCATAAAATTGGGGGCACTGTCGATCATTCGATTGTTTTATTTCCTGACCCGATGGGAGCGACAGGAAGCACCTTGGTGGAAGCCCTGGATTTGTATAAACGCCATGGCCATGCTCTAAAATATATTGCAATTCATTGTATTATTACTCCCGAATACATTAAAAAAATTCAAGAAAAACATCCGGACCTGATCATCTATGCCTTGCGTTTGGACCGGGGATTATCGAGCGCAAAAGCGCTAAAAGAAATCCCGGGCACCCATTGGGATGAAGAGCGTGGGCTAAACGATAACCAATACATCGTTCCCGGCGGCGGCGGTTTCGGAGAAATCATCAACAATGCTTTTGTTTAACGAAAACGCTTCTTAATCAAAGAAGAAAGGACCGTTTATGCCTTCTGCACAGGCACCTCATTATTACGAACCCCCAGTTTTTATTTCGGCACTCCAAATTAAAGAAAAAATTCGCGTGCTCGGTGAGCAAATCAATCGCGATTACGGCCAACAAGAAATCACCGCCATTTGTACACTCAAAGGGAGCGTTCTCTTTTATACCGACCTCTTAAAAGAATTAAAAATGCCCATCAAGTGCGAATTTCTAGGCTTATCAAGCTACGGGAATCAAACAAAGTCGTCGGGCGAAGTGAAAGTAACTTTAGACTTAAACGAACACCTCGACGGCAAACACGTGATCATTTTTGAAGACATTGTGGATTCAGGCCTGACGTTAAGTTATGTCCTTGAATATCTTAAAATGAGAAAGCCGCTGAGTTTGAAAACGGCAGCGCTTTTATTTAAGCCCGAAGCCCTTCAAGTCAAAAACCTGACTATCGATTATTTGGGCTTTAAAATCGAAAATGAATTTGTGGTAGGATATGGACTAGACTATGCACAAAAATTTAGAGGACTTCCCTACATCGGGAAACTAAACCCATGACATCTGAACCGATCAAAATCGAATCTGTAGCTCCTGTTCGCGTCGACTTGGCTGGAGGAACTGTCGATATATGGCCCTTGTATTTATTACTTCCCGAACCTCGAACGATCAATTTTGGAATTAATCTCTTCGCAAAAACCACACTGGAAGCCAGACCTTCAAGCGCTCCGAAAGTGACCCTGAGTTCGTTAGACCAAGGGAAGTCCCAGACCCTTTCTTGGGCCGAATTCTTAGACCACCCCACGAACGGAGCATCAAAGAATATTCCGGAACTTGATCTCTTGGCGCGACTCGTGCGTTACTTTGCAAAACTTCACCCCCATCCGCATTCGCTCGATTTTAAACTGACTACCGAAGCAAAAAGCCCTGCAGGTGCGGGCCTCGGCGGATCTTCGGCTTTGAGCATTTCAATTATTGGCGCACTTTGGAAATGGATTAACCCCCGCGAACCCCTGGACCTTGATACGGACGGCGAATATTTAATTTCACTGACCCGGGACGTGGAAAGCCAAGTGTTGTACGGTCCCGCTGGGCTTCAAGATTATTACGGGGCCGCCTTTGGAGGCTTACAGGCCCTTTATTGGAAAATTGCTAAAAATGAGCGCAATTCCCTTCCAGCCGCCACATTAAAAGAACTCGAAGCACGAACCCTTTTATTTTATTCCGGAAAATCCAGGAATTCCGGCATCAATAATTGGCAATTATTTAAGGGACTGATTGATCGGGATGCTTCAGTTGAACAAAAATTTAAAGCCATTTGTAGCGCAACCGAACAAGTCGAGACAGCACTGCTGAAGCAAGATTTTCAGGCAGCAGTCAAAGCCGTTCAAGACGAATGGAATGTTCGAAAAACTCTTGCAAGTCAAATCAGCACTCCCGAAATGGATCAGGCCTGCGATCGGGCAGCTCACATTACGGAGATCGCCTTTAAGGTTTGTGGCGCAGGAGGCGGGGGCTGCTTTTTTATTTTGTTGCCCGAGAAAAATCTTTCTCTGAAAGAAAAAGTAGCTCATGCCGTGCTTCAAGATTCCAGCATCAAGCAGCTTCCTTTTGAAACCGTGCCCCACGGACTGACCGTCCAGCTGAAAATGGAATAGTCGATGAGCCAAAAACGCTACCTAGGGTTGGAGCTTTCTGGAGCGAAAAATTCAAAAACATCGCTTTCGGTACTCGAGTATTTCCCAAAAGAAAAAAAAGTATTTCTTTTAGATGTTCACCTAGGCATTGGAGCAGACGAACTTCATGATTCAGATCAAGTCCTCATCGAAACCTTGCAGGATCATGCCGAGGGCAGCTCAGACGTGAAAATTGGGGTAAATGTGCCCCTTTCACTGCCTCCGTGTATTGGATGCACCCGCAAGTCTTGCCCGCTGCCTAAAAACTGTACCGTCCCTGAAGTAAAATGGATGCGCTTATTTTCGGAGCGGCATTCGCCAAAGGCAAAGAATTTTACGCCTTACACCCAGCGCCCGATCGAGCTCTGGCTTAAGCAAGAAGTTCTGGCTAAAATTCCCGAGAAGCTTCGCTTTGAATTAGACGAGACCCTTGGCGGGAACAAAGCGCCCCTTTCTGCACGAATGCATTTTTTGCAACACCATCTTCAAAAATTTTCATTCCACGAAGTATTACCTAAACTGACCGTTGCGCTATTGATGCTTAAATTAAAACTGAACGCCAGAACGATTCGGAATTATCGTCAACTAGAGGACGGCGCTTATGCCCGCCAAATCATTTTAGAACGGATGGCCGAGCACCTTGATATTTTCATTTATGACCGTGACATTAAAAAACTTACTCATCACTTGGGTGCCTTCGATTCATTTCTTTGTGCCTACACGGTACTGTTGTATGACTTAAATGAATGTGCGCCCGCTTCAAAACATTTTCCCGCTTCTTCGGGTTGGATTCATTACCCGAACGAACTTAAACATTTGGCAAAACTCCACCACGAAGACTTGGAAAAGGAAGAGGAGTAATGCTGCAATTTCTACTTCAGAGAGCGGTGCAAACCTTATTTACTTTTTTAGTTCTCATTGTAAGCACTTTTTTTCTTTTGCGCCTTGCTCCGGGAGGGCCCTTCGATGGCGAGCGGGTCTGGCCACCTGAAATCCAAGCCCACATCAATGCCAAATACGAATTAAATCTACCGGTGACCACACAATTTTTCCATTGGGCACGGGATTTAGCGCACGGTGATTTGCGCGAATCGTTTCATTATATAGGAACTCCGGTCACCGAGATTATTTTGGATGCTCTCCCTGCAAGTTTGCAGCTTGGATTCATTGCTCTCGCCCTTTCTGTTTTTTTTGGAATGTGGATTGGCGTGATCTCCGCTTGGAAGCCGGGATCGGTATTTGATTTTTCGGCAATGGTCTTAGCCGTTTCAGGGATTACGTTACCCTCTT
>CAIMNF010000432.1 GCA_903842755.1 Oligoflexia bacterium | reverse complement strand
TTATTTTTTAATATACGAAGTCAACGTCATCACTGTCGCCGTTCCATCAGAACCTTTCGTGATTCCCTTGACAATGCCCAATACTGGGACTGCGCCTAAGAAATATTCGCCATCAGTAGAAGTTAAATGACAGACTTTAAACGTTCCCGCAGGAACCGTGATCTCTTCTACCTTAGCGGTCTGACCATTTTGATTAAAAACAGAACAGTAGGTAACCGAACTTTCTAGCGTAGTCAACGCGTTTAGGGCAACTTGGCTACTGTCGGTTGAACTTTGACCTTGAACCGTCGCAGTTTGCATAACCGTTGCCTGGCCAGTCGAGGTATCGATTGCACTAATGGTTTCGACTAAACTTCCTGAAAAACCTGAAGCATTAATTGTATAGGTTGCGCTGTCGCCGACCGCAGGAGCGCTGACCACTGAGTTCACTGAAGTCACTGAAGTCACCAAGGCGTTCGGAAAATGGCTGAAAATGGGATTCAAAAAGGTCATTGCTAAAAGAGCTGAATTCATAAAATTATTTCCTTTTTAAGTTAATGGTTTCCGTTGATTTAACGGTAGAAGGAAAGTCAAACCAGGTCAAACTCTTTTCAACTGCCCCCTCACAGTGCTGATGCATAAGTAAGAAAAGCGTTCGTATTTCGATTGCCTTGTAGAAAGGTCCTCTGTCGTGCTGGGCTAGTTTGTGAAAGTAGCCGATAACTATCTGAAAAATTTGAATTTTCTTATTTTTTTCAGCACACTCGGGGGGCAGTTTTCTATTAATCCAAGTTCACAATCCTAACCGAAACATCGCCCTTTACCTTTGTCTGACATGCCAAACGTGAGTTCGCCGTCCGGAGATCTAGCACCTCTAGGCGTTCCACTTCATTCTCGTCGGCGGCGGTTAGATTCTGATTTCCCTCAATCACTTCGCAGTGACAAGTTGTGCAAGCGCAAAAGCCACCGCAAGCGTGTTGAATTTGAACTCCGTTGGAGAGGGCTACATCGAGGATTGACTCGCCAATTTGAGCTTCAACTTTTTTTTGAATGGGAAGAAAGGTAATCGTGGGCATCAGTTCTCCTAAACTATTAATACAAACTTATCTTTTACTTTAATGGAAGGATCGCACTTTTGAGTTTAAAAAAAAAGACCTAGGTAGAAAAACTTGACCCACACCCGCAGGTTCGCTTGGCGTTTGGATTATTGAAGACAAAACCCTTCCCGTTTAGCCCGTCTGAAAAATCAAGTTCTGTCCCTTGTAAAAAAACATACGATTTTTTATCAATCAAAAGAAAAACTCCATCTTTCTCGAACTGCTTATCTTGATCGGTAGGGGGAACGGGGTCAAAATCCAATTTATAGCTCATTCCGGAGCAGCCGCCCCCAATGACCTGTACGCGCAAGTTCGCGTTTTGAGCTTTTTCATCGATGGTTTTTAGACGCTTGATTTCTTGTACGGCTTTGTCAGTCAGTAAAATCATAAACACTCTCTTTTGCCTTGTTCATCGGTTAATGCTCTAAAGTCCGCTTCTAACTTTCTCAGTTGCGTCACGACCTGGATGATTTCTTCGGCTGCAGATTGGATGTCTGCTAAAGTCGTGAACCTTCCAATGCCGATGCGCACAGACGCTTTTGCGAGCGATTTGCTCACCCCAAGCTCCGACAAAACTTGGGAATAATCCTGCACTCCGTTTAAACAAGCCGAAGCATTAGAAACGGCAACATTTTTGAGCGAAGAAAAGAATGCAGCCCCATCCACTCCGCAAAAACTGACGTTCAAATTATGAGGCAAGGCGTTCGCAACCGAGCCATTTCGAATGACGCCGGTTAGGTTCTTACTCAGACGTTCCCAAAGTTCATTTCTTAACTCCCGAAGTCTGGCGTTTTCGGCTTCTAAATTTTCATACGCAAACTGAGCAGCCCGAGTCATCCCAACGATCAATGGTAAATTTGAAGTACCTGCCCTGAGTTTGCCTTCTTGACTGCCCCCGCGCAGGAGTGGCTCTAGCTCTACTTTCGGGCTTTTTCTGCGCACAAACAGAACACCGACTCCCTTTGGACCGTAAATTTTGTGTCCACTTAAGGTCATCAAATCAATCCCTAGTTCTTGAACATTGATTTTAACTTTGCCAAATGCTTGGGCCGCATCGGTATGAAAAAGCGCCCCGTTCGCGCGCACCATCGCGCTGATCGAGGCAACATCTTGAATCGTACCCACCTCGTGGTTCGCGAATGCAATGCTTACTAAACCTACGTCCGGAGTTAACTTTTCTTTAAGCGAAGCCAAATCCACTCTTCCATCTTGATGGAGGGAGATCCAATCCACATGAAAGCCATCCCCTGCTAACTTTTCCAAGGGAGCAAGTAGCGACGAATGTTCAATTTTGATCGATAATATTTTTGTTTTTCCTGATTTCCTCAGAGCCTTTGCCACACCCAAAATAGCCAGGTGATTGCTTTCAGTCGCACCACTGGTAAAGACGATCTCCTTGGGGTGGGCACCCAAAAGCGCGGCCATATCCTTTCGAGCAGCATCGAGCGCGGCTTCCGCTTCCCAATTGTACAGATGAAGGTCCTGCGAAGGATTGCCAAAAATTTCTAAAAAATAGGGTCGCATCGCCTCAAAGACTCTTGGGTCTAAGGGGGTAGTGGAATGGCAGTCTAGATAAATTGGCCGATTCATAGCTATCTTTAAAATACGACAAAAAAGTATGGATTACAAGTTGCTTCCCAAACGGTAAACTTTAATCATTGAATAAACGCTCGATTAGCGAGCCGCAGCGACGCCTTTGGTACCAAATGCGGTTTCAAATGCTTTTCGTGCTAAATAAGAAGACTTAACCGTCCAGTATTTTTTATGCATCGTCACAACAGCCACCGCAATTTTTCTACCGTGAGCTTGGGCAAACCCCACAAACCAATCAATCTTTCCATGTAAGTTTTTGTCCGTAATCGATCCTGTTTTCCCGCCCACATCGAGTTCGCTATAACTCCCTTTAAAAAAGCCCTTAAAACTTTTCCGCGAAGTTCCTTTAACGACCGTCTCGCGCATCAAACTGCGCACTTCGCTTGCGGTCTCCGGAGTCATCACATGGGCAAATAAGTTAGGTTCGGAACGATAAATTGGCTTTCCGGTTTTCAAATAGGCACCATTTAAAAAATATGGCTCCATCATGATTCCATCATTCGCAATCGCTGCGGCAATCATCGCTCCGTGGAGGGGGCTCATCATGTTATCTTGCGTAAATCCTGAAGCCATTTCCGCGAGCTCATAATCAGAATTTGGATGAGCTGTTTTGGACATATCGATCGGAAACTCGCTAGGGATGGCAACATTAAAACCGTACTTATCGGCAAAACTGGTGAGTGGCTTTTCGCCTAACTGAAAAACACCCAAGCGCCCAAAGACCGTGTTTATCGATTTCGCGAAAGCTTCCTTTAGCGAAGAGTTTCGTTTCCAGCCGGATACCTCGGGTTTTAACACTTGCGATTTGTAAAGGGTATGGTCGCGGCCCGAATAAGCAATGAGCGAGCTCGAGTGATAATTCTTCTGTTCGATTGCGGCACTTGCCGTGATCACTTTAAAAACGGAAGCAGACGGATACGTTGCCTTTAATGCAGGATACCCTTCAACATCAAACGCTCTGTTTTCCCCAACCATCGCTAAAACACGTCCGGTCGAAGCATCCAAAGCGACCATCGCGCCTAAATCAGGCTTGTAATGATTTAATAAATCTTCA
>CAIMNF010000431.1 GCA_903842755.1 Oligoflexia bacterium | reverse complement strand
TGAGCGACGGATCATTGATCTGCGCATTTTTTAAGATGTTCACGGCTTCTCGAGGCGACACCAGCGGTCTGCCGGGTTTTAATTTCGTGAGGTGATCAAATTTGTCTGCAAGTGCAAGAATTTGGGCCTCTTTGCAGATCCGGTCTCCGAAGTATCCCTTGGGAAAGCCAGTACCATTGTAGAGCTCGTGATGTTGAACAATCATTTTATTGACGATTTCGGGAACCACGATTTTTTTATCTTTAATCATGCTGACCGAAAGTTCGGGATGCTTTTTGTATTCCACCATTTGTTCGGGGGTTAGGTCTTCACTTTCAGTTTCTTGAATGTCGGCAGGAAGCGTAGCTTTTCCAATATCGTGTAACAGTCCGCCCAGGGCTAAATCTTCTGGCTTGCCGATTCCAAGGCCCATTGAAAAAAGAGCGGCCAACGTCGATACGTTGCCCGAGTGAGAATATTGATCTCCGTGTTCGCCCAGAATGGTTTGAATCCGGGCATACCATTCGGCGTCCCCGTTTTGCATAATGTAGGCCGAAACGATTCCTTCACAATTCTTCATGACCTCTTTTCCGGTTTGGAAAGAAGCGGCTTCAGCAGAAAACATTCCGCTCATCAGCTCGCGCACCGAAGAGGTAAGTTTTTCTTTTCGCTCGGTTTCGCTCATGGTTCTGTTTGAACCAATTTTTGCTAATTTTTTAGCGGTGTGGTCATAAAATTTTTGAATCTGATTGGAGGCCACATGCAAGTTGTTGACTTTGTTTTTCTTAATTTTCTCAAGCCGTGCTTCATCGATACTATCGCCAGATTGGCTAATTCTTACATATTTTTTATTGGCGGAAAGAAAAACACTCGTATCAAAGTCCAGAACTTCTCCGGGTTCTAAATCTAAGAGTTTCACTGCGCGATAAACTTTTAGTCCGTCGGCTCCCGCTTTTGCAATTGCTTCGTTTACTGAAACTTTAAGCGAATTGATGTCCATCGGTAACAAAAAGGCATCGGTGAAGCCATTCTTAATAAAGTCCTTCCGTTCAAACCCACTTTTATTGGAAGAAAGCATAAAGATGGACGCAGCGGAATATTGCATTCGCAGTGCTTGCGCAACTTCCACGGAGGTTCCTACGTCAGGTGCGGTCGTGAGAATGACCGTAGGCGCAGGCTCGATGGGATCCATGATTTTTTCTAAATCAAAGGGCACCGAGGTCACGGACGCGAACTTCAGTACGTCCGTAAGAATGGCCTGAGTCGCATCATCGACACCAATGAGTAAGACGGGGGGTTGGGCTGCCATCACTGAATGCCTCTGGAGTTGATCATGATCTTCACATTTAGATTATCGGTCAAATGGTTGATTTTCTATAGTGACATTTTTGGCGGCTGAGACTTTGTGATGACGCAAAGTGTCATTCAAAATTAAGAGCGTCTTTTTGAGGTCAAAATTTATTTAACGGAAGGACTATATTTTCTCGGTGGCGTACCGATGAAGTTGTAATACAATGAAAAAGGATGCTTTTAAAAATTTAGCAGATGAAAAGGGGTAATGCATAAATGTTCAGCCTGAATACACGCATTTTAGTCGTTGACGACATGATGACCAT
>CAIMNF010000430.1 GCA_903842755.1 Oligoflexia bacterium | reverse complement strand
GCTGTAGGGCGGGAAGTTGTAGTGAAGCATGAATTTTCGCATTGAATTTTCATAAATGCTGTCGACAATTTGTTCGTCATCCGCAGTACCCAGAGTAGTCACGGCAAGGACTTGAGTTTCACCGCGCGTAAAAAGCGCACTTCCGTGCGTTTTCGGTAAAAGGCCTGCTTCTACCGTGATGGGCCGAATCGTCTTGGTGTCCCGGCCGTCGATTCGGATTTTCTCACTTAAAATCATTTCTCGCATTAAGTTATACTGCAGGAGTTCGGTGAGGCGCTTCACTTCGGCCTCTTTCTTCGCAGCACCCGCAGGATCTGTTTCCTTCAAAGATGCAGGAACGAGCGTTTCTAAAACTTTTGCTTTTACTTCTTTGGTGAGTGAGTAACGCGTTTGTTTTTCTTTGATTTTAAGCGCTTTTGTTAAGCCATCTTTCGCAATGGATTCGACCTGTTTTACAAGGTCTGCTGGATTTTCTAGTGGTTTAAATTCGCGTTTCGGTTTTCCGGCGAGTGTGCGGAAGTCTTCTATCGTTTTGCAAAGCTTTTTAATTTCTTCATGCCCTAGCAAAATGGCTTGAAGCACTTGGTCTTCAGGGACTTCGCGCGCGCCACCTTCCACCATCATGATCGCATTTTTTGTGCCCGCGACTACGATTTCAAGTTCGGTTTGTTCTCCAATTCCATTCATTGAATTCCAGCTGGGATTGACGACAAATTGCCCATTGATTTTACCCATTCGTACTGCTGCGGTGGGCCCGTTAAAGGGAATATCAGAAATGTGAAGGGCCGCGCCTGCGCCAATGGATGCAGCCATTTCTACGTCTGCTTCAAGGTCGGCGGAAAGGACAGTGGCGATGACTTGGGTGTCACAGTGGTAACCTTCTGGAAAAAGAGGTCGCAGTGGTCGGTCAATCAAGCGACAAGCCAGGGTTGATTCTTGAGAGGGTCTACCTTCGCGCTTTAAAAAGCTCCCTGGAATTTTTCCCGCAGCGTAAAACCGCTCTGCAAATTCGACGGTAAGAGGCATAAAATCAATGCCAGGTTTTGGATCTTTGCTGGAAACGACGGTGACCAGAACGCGGGTGTCTCCATACGCGACCAGTACCGAGGCATCGGCTTGCTTTGCCATTTTTCCAGTTTCAAGGGTAAGTGTTTTTCCACCCAATTGGGTAGAGACGGTTTGAATATTCATAATTGATTTCCTTTTTTTATTTGTAACTTAATTGTACTCGAAAACTTTCAAAATGCGAGAATGGAGTTGGGCCTAAAGCTCAAGGATCATCCATTGGCCATTATACAAAGGTGGTTTTCGAAAAAAAGTTGTTTTAATTTAAAGCGATCGGCAAAAGTTATTTGCGGAGTTCAAGAGCGCTTAACAGTTGAGAATAGCGAGATTCATCCTTTGATTTCAAGTAGTTCAAAAGACTGCGGCGTTGGCCTACCAGCTTTAACAAGCCTTGGCGGGAGTGAAAATCTTTTACGTGTTTTTGAAAGTGTGGAGTAAGCGTATTAATTCTATCGGTAATGATTGCAATTTGAGTTTCAGTACTTCCTGTATTGGTAGCCGAGTGACCGAATTTCTTAACGAGTTGTTCTTTTTTAGCTTTTTTTTCTGATTTGCGTGCTGTTCCGACTTGCATTTTTATATTACCTTTTCATTTTTTATAGTTCCTGACAGAGGTACCACGAAATGGATATTTCTGTAAAGAGACAAAATGCCGGCAAAATCAAGCTGATCGCTTAAACGAGATACTTTGAGAGCTTATTTTTTAACTTTTCCACGACACGGACTTCGAGCTGTCGCACCCGTTCTCGGGTTAAACCAAATTCGTCGGCAACCTCTTGAAGGGTCTTTGGTTCGTCACCCAGAATGCGGGTTTCGAGGATAGCCAGTTCCTTGGGATTAAGCTCTTTTTTAAGGAGTGGCAGTGTTTCTGCCAAAATATCTAGCCATTCTTGACGTTCTAGTTGAATGTCCGCATTTTCCTTTAAATCGAGCAAGTGATTCATGAGCGTAGATTTAGGGTCGTCCGTATTCATCGGCGCATCAAGGCTGACTTCCGCGCCAGGCCCCAGCAGCCGTTGTTCCATTTCAATGACGTCTTTCTCTTTTACCTGCAAGTTGTGGGCAATTAGGGCAGGAGCAGGAGAGATCCCTTGAGATTCCAACCGTTGTTTTTCACGTAAAAGATGATAAAAGAGTTTCTTTTGTGCTTGGGAAGTCCCCACTTTGACTAGCCGAAAATTATCCAAGAGGTATTTGAGGATGTATGAACGAATCCACCACGTTGCGTAATAACCCACTCGGGCGCCCTTCGTCGGGTCGAACTTGGATACCGCCTTAATTAAGCCCATGTTTCCTTCTTGAATTAAATCCAAAAGGTTGTGGTACATGGACCGGTATTCGTACGCGATTCTGACCACAAGTTTTAGGTTTGCGGATACTAAGGCTTTCGCGGCCATAATATCGCCTTTTTCGTGCATTCGTTTTGCTAAAATAATTTCTTCTTCGGTACTCAGTTGTGGAGTGTTTTTGATCTCGTGCAGATACTTTTTGAGAGGGTCGGCAATGGAAATCGTTTTTTCAGTGTTTTCAAGCGTTTCTAAGTCTAAGGGGTCGTAAACGATGGGCAGTGAGCCTTGTGGGTCTTGAGCATAATGACTGTCACCTTCTATTTGTTCCGGCCCCAGCTCTTCCGAGTCCTCTTCTGAAAGGCTGTCGGAAACTTCATCGGTAGTTTCAGTTTGAACCAGGGGTGAGCCGTTTCGCACAACTTTTTTTGTTGTTTTTGACTGATCCGGCATCAGGGTCGGGATGAGCGATGGTTTCTTTGCATCTTCCTTCTTGCGTTTGGCCACTTGAAATTCCTTTGTGCTTGAGGATAGCACAGGGTAACTTATTTTGCAGCTAATTGAAGTTTTACAAGGAGACCAATGCCGTTAACTGTGACTCAAAATGTGATCAAAGATGTAAAAAAACACATTTATAAGAATGGGTTAACGCTGATTGTGGATGAAGCGCCAACGCTCCAATCGGTGACGATTGGTGCTTGGGTAAAAACAGGTTCGCGTCACGAAGATTTAGCCAATTGGGGGATGTGCCATTTTTTAGAGCACATGATGTTCAAGGGCAAGAAAAATAAAAATGCAAACGTCATCGCTAAAGAGATCGATCGGGTCGGTGGAGATTTCAACGCATTTACGAGCCGAGAACACACGTGTTTTCATTTTTATTTGCCTGCGAAAGAATTGCCGATGGGGGCAAGGTTATTAAAAGATATTCTGTATCGCCCTCTTTTCGCATCCCCGGAGATTGAAAAAGAGCGGCAAGTGATTCTGCAAGAAATTGCGATGGTCAAGGAAAATCCAGAAGAGGAAGCCTTTGATCAATTCCTAGAAAAAGCCTATGGCAAGCATTCCTTAGGGCGGCAAATTTTAGGCACAGAAG
>CAIMNF010000429.1 GCA_903842755.1 Oligoflexia bacterium | reverse complement strand
TTTTGAGCAGTTTATTATTTTAGAAGTGCGAGCCTATTTGAGTTATCGTCGTTCATTATTAAAAATGGCCTATTGGCGCTCTAAAAAGTACGAAGTAGACTTAATTATTGGGGATCAGGTCGCCATTGAAATTAAATTTTCTAAATCATTGAAAGATCAATTTTTTGAAAACCTACGGGTGTTAAAAGAAGAAGGAAAAATTAAAAAGTACATTCTGATCGGACGGTTTCCATCCAAAGGGGTGACCGAGGATGGGATTCAGTACATGAATTATCGAGACTTTTTGGCTTCCCTCTGGGCTGGAAAACTAAGTTCCGCCATGGAGTCGTTCACTTAACGTTTGGATGCGCTCTTGAAGGGAATCTTCCTCTTCGGTGATTTTATTTGCTTCCTTTTGGTCGCGCGGGACGGCTTGAATCCAATGGACTTGATGTTCGTGCAAAGTGGAAAGCGAGTCGCTCAGTCCTTTTAATTCCTCGTAATGCTCTAAATAGTAAAGTTTGTCTTGATTGGGAAATTCGGTCAGGGCGGCAAGGGTTTGGGTCATTTCTTTTTGGAAGGTGCTCCATGTGCTTTCTTGTTCGTCGCCCGGGCGGAGGTTGGCTCGCTCAAAAATTTTATGGGTGGCCTGGAGTTGCGAATGAAGCGAGTCCAGCCATTGGTTTAAATCACTGATTTCGGAGTTGGCTTGGCGCTTTAGTTTTAAGCGGTAAACGTGGATGCGTTGTTCGAAGTCCTCGTCGCGTTGACCGCCAATAAAGTAAGACTGCGTTGCTAGCGGTTTTTTGGTTAAATGGTCTTGCAAGGTAATGCTATAAATACCCTGCGCGAGTGGGGCTTGGTTACTTTGAACAAAGGCCGAACTTTTTGCCATGCGGTTTAAGATCGGCAGCGTTTGAACAGCCTGATAACGGACCTTGCCCAGCAGGTCGCCGGGCTGGCCTTGTAGGACAAAATCGACCAGCTGTTGGTCGGGCAAAGGTGCGAAAAAATAAAACTCGGGCATCAGGCCTGCTTTTGCTTTTGCAAAAATGAGCGTCTCGGGAACGGAAGCGGTCGACTGACTAATAAAATTTTGGGCTTTGATAAAATCGCTAGCGGTTAAATCGTGCCGAACCATTTCTAAAAGTTTTTCGTTTTGGTTGTAATGGAGGTACACCGTGCGTGCCGCTGGAACAAAGGCTACAACGCAAAGGGCGGTCAGGATGAACCGTTTGGCTTTGGATGCTCGGGCTTTTTTACGAAACGCAAAATTGGGCTGTGGGGTGGGCAGGGGTTTTGCCGGACGGATGAAGGGCGGCGCCTGGGGGGGAGTGGGTGCCGAGCGCGACACTTTGATGGAATCAAAGGATTGCCATTCGCTTAAGCCTTGGGTCCAGAGCAGGGTTTCTTTTTGAATGATTTCTTCCTGGTGTTCGAGCAGGACTTGATCCCAGGAAAGGGGGCCCTTCATTTTCGTTCCGTTTACCATGTACCACTGCGCGTTTAATTCTGGCTTCATCCCTCTTTAGGGTAAGCTAAAAAAAGGACCGAGTAAAAAGCCAATTTCTTGACGTAAATCGTGGCCTTAAAGCTTTTAAATCAAGTGGACGATACGAAACGTATGAAGAGAATAAACTCTTTTAGAAAATGGATGAGCGTCTTGTTTTTGGTGAGCACGGTGGCGTGCAGCACTTCGCATTTGAGCGTGAAGTCGGACCCAGTGCAAGCGGAAGTTTTTGTTGAAAATCCAAAAACGGGCGTAAAAAAATCACTCGGGTTTACGCCGCTCGATGTGCCCATGGGGCAAGTAAAAGACGCGGTAGGAGACAGTGTCGGAGCGGGCGACTTTTTTACGTTAATCTTGGAAAAAAAGGGCTTTATCTCGCAACAATTTAAGGTTCCCGCAACTCGCTTTGGAACATTAATGACCGAGGTGACGGCACCGCTCAAGCAAGGCGATGACGTACAACAGGCGCATTTAGCCGACGATATTTTGGACCACTTGTTTACCGCGCAGAAGTTTGCGTTGGCAAAAGAATTTGAGCGCGCGAATACCGAAATAGACCATGTTCTGGCCGTTTCACCTGAATTTCCACGGGCCTTGAGTATGCGGGGATCAATCTACTTCGTGCAAAAGAAGTACGACGAAAGTTTAAAGTGGTACGAACAAGCGTTAAAAGCGGATCCTAAAATGGAAGAGGCCGTAAAAATGATTGCGCGGATTAAGGCAGCCCAAGGGAGTAAGCCATGAGGTACTGGGTATTGCTTGCATGGTTCTGTTCTGGATTGGCCTTTGCTGCGGTGACGGGGAAAGCAACTAAAGGAGACGCGAAAAAACCAGTAGCGCAGAATCAGCCGCAGTCAGAGGCGACGGTAGAGATCAGTCCTGCAGTGATCTCGGCAAAAGCTGTATTGGAAGAGTTCTTAGCGCGCCGTTATTCGCAAGGGGTGGCTAGCTTAATTGATCGCAAATTTTTTAACTTGGGTGCCGAGCTTGAGTTAAGCGAAAAGCCTAAGGCCGAGTCAAAGAACGAAAAGAAAAAAGACGGCTCGCGCGAGTGGAACGAAAATTCGCTGCCCGAGGATTTAATGCTTGGCAATTTAAATCTAGACGATGTAATGCAAGAAACCGCAAATCCCGAAATCAAAGAAGAGTTAGACCAGTTGCTGAGCCGCTATCAAATTAAAACCGTGCAAATTTCGCTTGGAATTAGCTCCACCTTGGGGAATGAAGTGAAGGAAAAGGCGGCTGCGTATTTAGCAAATCGGGTCAAAGCGGAATTTAGTACCTTAGGGAAAAGCCAAGTGAGTTTTATGAGTAACCCTGCGGATCAGCCTAAAACTTGGCTCGACCAGGTTAATCAATTTCAGGGGTTGCTTGGACAATTGTTTATGGCGCTGGCCATTTTGCTTGGGGTTTCGCTGTGGAGCTTTACTACCAAGAAACAAAAAATAGATGAAACCCAACAGACCACGGGTGAACGTAAGTTGAATCACAGTGGAATGACAGATCAGCGCGGTGGGGGAAATGGATCGGTTGAAGTTAAGGGGGCTGGGGGTGTTGCGGCCGGAGGCGTTGGACGCGCGGATGGAGCTGATGGAAAAACCAGTCAAGAAATTGCAGAATACGGTAAGCGCTTGGCAGCGCTAGTGCCTAAATTAACGCGTGAATACGATGGAATTATCCGGTTTTGGTGCCAGGCCGGCGAAGAAGGGATTTTAAAGTTAGCCTGCTTTGCCGAAGCCATGGGTGGCGAGTTAGGCAAGCTGCCTATTCCTGTGGATTCAAAGAAAGAGCTGTCGACTGCCTTTGGGAAAATGCCCGAAATTACGGAAGCCGAAAAAAAGCATATCCTTTCTAAAGTGTATTGGGATTTGATGATGGCGATTAATTTAGGGTTAGAAGCGCTGGATCGGCCGTTTGGGTATTTGTCCTCGGTTAAATCGTCGATGCTGGGTAAAGTTTTAGTGGATCAAAATCCAAAAATGAAAACGTTAGTGACTTTATTTATGCCGGAGTCCGAACGTGCCGTTTACCTTTCCAATCAGAACGACGAAAGTAAGCTTGAACTTTTAAAAACCTCGTTGGATTTAAGTGAAATTGCAACCGAGGAACTCCGTGCCCAAGAAGCAAAACTAAAATTAAGCTTAGGTGGCGGGGTCAATCAACGCAAAGATACCGTTGTGATCGATTCGGCCTTCTTAAAAATTGTGAATGCGTTAAGTGCGACGGATGTCCTTTCCTTGGTTCCCAAAATGGAAGGCGAACAGATTGAATTATTCAAACGCAGTAATCCGACCCTGGCCTTTATCCACGAATGGAACCCAGAATTTTTGGCCCGTTTACTTGCCCAAGTAAGCCCGGATGAGCTGGTTGCATACTTGCGTATTATGCCGGATTACAAAGACCAAATGCTTAGCTATTGTCCACCCATGACGGCCGAAGTCGTGCAGGACGATTTAGCCCGGCCGGATAAATTGGCCAAAAATGAGCGGAATCGCTTGTTAACTGAATTTACCAAACGGATTAAAGCCATGGTCGATGCCCGCGAAGTAAATTTAGAAACCGTATTTGACTCCAACAATGAAGAACCCCGTATGGCGGCCTAGCCTTAGGCACTGGATTGTGATGTTGCTCGTGGGACTCAACGCCGAAGCCGGGGATTACCGCGTTTTGGCGGGCTTGGGTTTTGGGGGAACCGGGATTGTAGAAGATCAGACGGTTTCGGGGAGTTCCAGCTCCACCGTAAGTTCCATTTCCAAAAGTGAAGGCCCGGGAATGTTTACTTTAGGAATTGAAAAAATCATGACCGATCACCTTACGCTTGCGTTCGACCATTCGCGCGGCTTTAGGCTAGGGCCGTTTTCATCGGGTGTTTCGTTTACCGGATTTACGGGCCGGTATTATTTAAGCCCGGTGCCGTGGGGAAATCGTGATTCCAAAGAAGGCCCGACGCTTTTTGTAAAGCGGTTTCATAGCTATGTCGGTTTACAAACGGGTTTGGCCACTGGGACGATTGATCGTCAATATGATCTAGTACCGTCGGTGACCGCTTCGGGCATTTATGTGGGCTTTAATGTAGGTTTTGATTTGCCCTGGAATACCCGTGGTCTTGGACTGAGGCCTGAAATTTCTTATTCGACGACGATTGCGTCCTCGACGCCGAATCCCACAGCGTTAGAATTATTTTTTGTGGGGTGCCAGGTTTATTTTCAGTGGTAATGATTGTTGGTTTATTTTGGGTAGCGGATTACGCGGTGGAGCGCCTGGTCGCTTACATAAATGTAATTAGAGTCCACACTTACCCCAGTGGGGTATACTAAGCCCCCAACGGTATTGGAGTTCCCTAAATAAAATCCAGTCGTTGTTGAACCTCCTTGGCACCAACCTGGCGTAACTCCTGTAGCACCAACACAACTGGTCGCCACGGGCCCTGTGGTGTTACTACCAGATGCAATTGCGCCCATCCAGCCGACAGTACTTCCGGTTGCCGTACTAATTTTCATGACAGTTTGTCCAGCGTTTACGTGGCCTGTGTAAAGGTAACCGTTGCTGTAAACGAGCGGACCTGGGAATTCCCAAGTATTTGCTATATTACTACCCGCGGTCCAGGTATTAGTGTAATTCTGATATTGAATTTTGGTTGAACTCACATAAACACCAGTCGTTTGGTTGAATTTGTCAATCCGGCAGCCATAGGCATTACTCACATAAAGGTATGTACCATCCGACGCAATACCCGCTACGCCCGCGGAGCCATAGAAAAGGAAACCGCCACCGGGATCAATATTTCCAGAGTTTGCCTGGACTGACGCTTGGGACGTTCCGCCGGTGCTCCATCCATTCGTATACGTGTAACCGCCGGTAGTAACAGTAGCAGGGCTTCTTCCAACGGTTGAAGTCAAACCAGATGTCGAGTTTGTTCTGCCAATCCATCCTAAGAAGGCCCCAGTAGAAGCATTATAAGATGATACGCGATTGTTATTCATTTCAGTCACATACAAATTGCCATTATTGAATGTTATTCCAGCAGGACCCGACATTGAACCTGCAATAGTAGATGACGTGGAGGTTCCCCCGCCCAAACACCATCCTGGCGTAAAGGTATTGCTTGCCCCTGAACAGCTGTTCGAACTAACTGTTCCGTCCGCATTAGTAGCCGGGCCACTTGTTGGTGTACCGCTAATTCCCCCAATCCATCCCGCGTAGGCGCCCGTTGCGGCAATGTATCTTAAAATTCGGTTTGAGTTGCCGTCCGTTACATAAAGATAGGTAGCAACGCTTCCCGCGGTAGCGTCGCCGGTGACACCACTGGGTATATTGGTTAAACCGTCTGTTACCGGTGAACTGATAAAACCATTTACGTAATCGATATAAGGGATAGGAAGCGCGCCTAGGCACCAGCCCGAAGTGATTCCAACCGAATTTGTTCCGCAAGTGGAGAGGTGGGTCACCCCAGATTCAAAACCGCCTACGCCACCGATCCAACCCACCGTTGCGCCGGTTTTTAAGTTCACTTTTTTAACCCGATTGTTTTGTGAATCGGCAACGTAAAGGTAAGTGCTATCGGCATACGATCCTTCCGGTAAGTTAAAGGCGTAGTCGTCATAGCCCCCAAAGCTACTGGCCAAATGTTGTGAAATACTCCAAGAATTAATTGGGTTCGACGTGTTCGTCAGCATGCCTTGATAATTTCCTGTAGGGGTGTCCCATTTTCGAATGCCAGGGCCCGCTGTATCAACGGTGACAATATTATTATTTCCATCATAGGTAACGCCGTAGACTACGTTAAATGCTTTTTCATCTAATGACGACGTCGCTGTCCCCGCCAAACACCATCCAGGTGTGTTTGAATAGTTTGCGGTACTGGAACACGTGCTGCTGGTGTTTCCGGGGGCATTGCTCATCCCTGCATTTGATTTTACTTTGCCAATCCAGCCTAAAAAGTCGCCGCTTTTGTCTATTTTAATTACCCGGTCGCGATCCGCGATGTATAGGTAAGTGCCATCAGTATCCATTTTTCCAGCGGAGTAAAAACTAAATGGTGAGCCGTTGTAAATAGGCGTAGAAAGCCAAGCCCCCGTTGATAAGTTGTATTTTTCAAGTGTTTC